>CBFIFL010000019.1:0-43033 GCA_965661855.1 Flavobacteriales bacterium | reverse complement strand
GAAGTGACTGGTGATTTAACATATTTACATGGGAATTTGTCATCTGTAGCAGGTTGTTATTTTATAGCTGGTGTGGATACGTTTGATAATGAAACTCCAATTGTAGGTGACGGACAATGTTTTGATAATTGCCCTGATTATACTTTACCTAATGTGGTTACCATGAATGGTGATGGTGTAAACGACAACTTCATTCCAATTTCCTACGACTTTGTTGATCGAATTGAGATAAGCATATTTAACCGTTGGGGAGAAAAGGTTTATGAGCATAATGGAGGTCCAGACTTTTCTTGGGATGGAACAGAAATGAAGCAAGGGAATAGAGTGAGCGATGGTGTTTATTACTACGTTTGTGAAGTGTATGAGATCAGGTTGAGCGGGATAGAGCAACGACAGATCACAGGATATTTACATATTATTGAAAACCAAGCAGCTAATATTAGACAATAATGTTTACAGGAATTATAGAATCTTTAGGAAGAGTTGAAAAGGCACAAATGGAAGAAGGGAATCTTACTTTAACCATGTCTTGTGAGTTTACTAGTGACTTGCAAATTGATCAGTCTGTAGCCCATAACGGGGTTTGTTTAACAGTTACTGCAATCAATGGAGATCAATATGAAGTTCAAGCCATCCAAGAAACTTTAGATAAAACCAATATTGGAGATTTAAAGCAAGGAGACAAAGTCAATTTGGAAAGATGCATGAAATTGGGGGACAGGCTTGATGGTCACATTGTTCAAGGTCATGTTGATACAACTGGAACTTGTGTTGAGATCATAGAGTCAGAAGGAAGTTGGGAGTTTGTTTTTGAATACGCTAACACACCCTATTTCACTGTTTCGAAAGGATCAATTACTGTTAATGGAACAAGTCTTACCGTTGTTCAGTCTGAAAGGAATAAGTTCTCGGTTTGCATTATTCCATACACATACGAGCACACCAACTTTCATCAATTCAAAGTAGGAAGTAAAATCAACCTTGAATTTGATATAATTGGAAAATACTTAGAGCAGTACGCGAAAAACTACGTGAAGTAATTAAGAGAAAATCGCTTTAGCTACTTCTCTGGTTGCTACTGATCTACCCATTGTATAAAAGTGAAGAACTGGAACATTGTTTTCCATCAACTCTTTACATTGTTTGATGCACCATTCAATTCCAACTTTTCTAACTTCATCATCCGTTTTACAAGACAATAACTGATCTGTTAATTCTTCAGGAAAATCGATAAAGAATGTCTTTGGAATAAATTTGATTTGTCTAAGCGAAGTAAGCGGTTTGATACCAGGAATAATAGGAACAGTAATTCCTAAATCTCTACAAGCCTTTACAAAGTCAAAATATTTTTGATTATCGTAGAATAACTGAGTCACGATATAATCGGCACCGGCATCTACTTTTTGTTTCAAATAATGAAGATCTGTTTTTAAGTTGGCAGCTTCAAAGTGTTTTTCTGGATAACCTGCTACACCAATTTCAAAGCTAGTTGCTTGCGCATTTTTCACTTCATCATGAAGGTATTTACCTTCGTTTAAATTTTGAATCTGTTTTACCAACTCCGTTGAATTTGCGTTACCCTTTTCATTAGGAGTAAAGCTTCTTTCTGATTTGATGGCATCACCACGAAGAGCAAGAACAGAATCGATGCCTAAGAAATGAAGATCGATCAAAGCATTCTCTGTATCCTCTTTAGTAAATCCACCACAGATTAAGTGAGGAATAGTTGGAATACCGTATTTATATTTAATAGCAGCACAAATACCCACTGTTCCAGGTCGTTTTCTAATAGAAACCTTTTCTAAGTAATTGTTATCTCTTTTCTTATACACAAACTCTTCTCTGTGATAAGTAACGTTAATACATATCGGATTAAACTCCGTTAATGGATCTATACTTGCATATATAGAGTTTATATCTAAACCTTTTAAAGGAGGTAGTATTTCAAAGGAAAATAATGTCTTTTCCTTGTTTTGTTTGATCTGTTCGGTAATCTTCATAAGAGAACAAAATTCTATTTTTTCAAATGTATTACAAAATTTAGGGATTAATATTCTGTAATTAGTCAGAATTCTGGCAAGTATGGCTCGGGTATGATACAAACAGTAAATAAAACTACTAGCTTCAACGTTAAATTGTCGTAAATTCGAAAGACAATCATGATTGAAAATAAAACCATAGCTGTTGTTGTTCCTGCCTATAATGAGGAGAGTCAGATTGGAATGGTAATAGAAGGAATGCCAGACTATGTGGATCGTATTGTGATTGTAAACGATTGTTCTAAAGATGCAACTTCTCAGAAAATTATTGAATACATCGAATCTGGTAAATATCCTTCGTTGAATGATTCAATTCAAAAGCAGAAGGTTGTACCCAATCGTTACAATGAAGCAGATGTTTTTGTTGAGCAGTTAAGCGATAAAGAAGACTTTACTAATTCGAAAGAATATGTTTCTTCAGAGACAAAGTCTAAAATTGTATTAATTGATCATATTGATAATGGAGGTGTAGGTGCTGCGATTGCTACTGGTTATAAATGGTGTATGGATCATGGTGTTGATTGTACTGCTGTTATGGCTGGAGATGGACAAATGGATCCTTCAGAACTTGAAGGGATTTGTAATCCTGTGTTATACGATAAGGTAGATTATGTTAAAGGGAATCGTCTTTCTCACCGAAGTGCAAAGCATTTGATTCCAACTAAAAGGTATTTTGGAAACTCCATTTTATCCATAATGACCAAAATGGCATCAGGATATTGGAGAGTATCAGATACGCAAACCGGATATACTGCAATTTCATTAACTGCTTTAAAGCGTATCGAAATAGGATCAATTTACAAGAGTTATGGAATGCCAAATGATATGTTGGTTAAGCTTAATTTGGCTAAGTGTACGTTAAAGGAAATAGAGATCAAACCAATTTACAGAGTTGGAGAACAATCTAAAATGAAAATAACTAAGTTGATTCCTAGAGTTTCATGGTTGTTATTCAGGTCGTTTTTTCAGCGAATCTTTTTCAGGTATTTTTTAAAGGATTTTCATCCTTTATTCTTGTTATATGTCTTGTCTTTTATTCTTTTCGGAACGGCAATTCCATTTGGAATTAAAATTTTTCAAAACATGCTTCAAAAGGGAGCTGTTACTCCGAACAGTATCTTGATGATCTTTATTTTTCTAATTATTTCAGGATTTCAATCTTTGCTATTTGCAATGTGGATGGATATTCAGGATAATGATCGATTACAGAAATAGTTAATCTTGTTTTGGTTGAAATAAGGCTAACAAGAATATAAAGACTTCACCAGAGATAAAGCATAAACGGTTGCTGAAGGCAATAGTACTGGCTAAAACTAAATCAAGTCCACAATAATGCAGGAAACTGGTAATAATACCTTCTCTTAAACCTAAACCTCCAGGAAGAAAGATAGCAAGTAAACCTAAGCAAACACTTAACGGAAAGGCAAAACTCATGTGCCAATAGAAATCATCAGACAAAGATTTTCCAAAGCAATAAAATGAGCTGGTCCAAAATAGCCAAATCCAAAAGGTAGAGACTATAATAGCTAAGTTGGATTTGAAAGACATAGAAGGAATGTTCAAGTCTTTTTTACTTAGCTTTTTCAGTATTCGACTCATCATTTGGTTGAACCACGGTACAAATAGAAAGAAGCTCAATCCAACTATAGTAACAACAAGACTTAAGTTTATCCATATCTCTTTAACGAATAGTAAAGACGGAATTAAAGAGATGATAAAGCCAGTCCATAAGTAGATCATTTGTTCTTGGAAGGAAATAAATGAGAATTTCTTTACTTCATCTTTATCTGATGCAATAGCACTTGCTCTACCTAAAATGACCCATATTTTACCAGGAATATACTTGGTGAAAACAGACATACCATGAGATCGAATTGCTGTAGAGTGTGATATTGTTTTGCCGTTTTTAATCAATGCTCTTCGCCAACTAAATGTGCTCACTACGAAACCGGAAAACAAAAGTACGATGGAAGAAATAAGGTAAGGAATGCTCTTAATTTCAGGTTGAACGTAATCTTGACGGATCAGATAAATGAACAAAAACACAAAGGAAGTGTAAATCAATATGTTGGTCCATTTTTTCACTAAGTAAGATTAATCAAAGCCTTTGAAATAAAACTTTTATTTTGTGCGAATTACGTGAAAACGAATGAACAATGAGCAAAGTAGATAAGCTTTTTACCTTTTTAGAGAAAAATGAGAAAACAGTTTATCTGTTTTTCATGCTGCTTAGCTTACTTCAGTTTTGGTCTTCTAAATACGTTCCATCACTGGATGGTCCTCAACACCTGTATAATGCAAATGTGTTAGTGCAATTGATCAATGGATCGTCATTTTTCGATCAGTTTTTCAGTGTGAATGAAGTGCTGGTGGGTTATTGGAGTGGTCATTTTTTTCTGACTTTCTTCAAGTTCTTTTTACCAGCTTGGTTAGCGGAAAAAATGTTCTTGAGTTTATACCTAATTTCCTTTGTTTTATCCTTTAGGTATTTGGTAAGATCTGTCAATCAATCTAGAACTAACTTTGTCTCTTATTTAGCCTTTTTATTTGCCTTTCACTCTTATTTTTTACTTGGCTATTATTCCTTTAGCATTGCAGCAATATTTGTATTCCTTTCGTTTGGCTATTGGATAAGGAATCAAGAAAATTTCACTTGGAAGAACACGATTGTATTAGCTCTTCTATGGTTTGCCATTTTCCTTTCACACGGATTGGTTTTTGCCATTTTCGGACTCTCTTTCGGGGTTTATTTGCTGTTCTTTTTTGGAAGAAGACTATCACAGAATAAGGATAATCGCAAAGAAGTATTTGGAAATATATTAAAGCTTGTAGTAGCGCTTATACCGGCTTTGTTCTTCTGGTACAGGTATATTTCTCATGTAATGTCTATTAATAGTACGGTGGTGGCACCAAGTTATAGTCTGTTAGATTTATTTGAATTTTTGGCTAGAATTCGTCAACTGGTTGGGTTTAACCATGGAACGGAAGCAATTGGCTATGTACCCGTTTTCCTTTTGATGGTCTTTTTAATTGTACTGGTATTGGTGAAAAAGACATGGATTGATGATCAAAATAAATACATCACAAGGGGGATGTTGTTTTCGTCTTTGATTATACTCGCTATGTATTTCTTAGCTCCAGATAGATTGTCTGCCGGGAATTTAACCAATCGATTTGGACTGTTTTTTTATCTGTTATTTGTTATTTGGTTGTCTATGAAGACATGGTCGAAATCGGTTCAGATAATAGCCTTGATCATCATTTTATACGCTAGTCTATTTACTCGATTATTCCATGTTACCGTAATTAAGGACCTTAGTAAAGATGCTGAGTCTATAGAAGAATTAGCCCCGTTTATTCCTGATGGATCAACAGTTGATTACCTTCAAAATTCAAGTAATTGGCTGCATTTACATTTTCAGTTATATACTGCCTGTGATAAGGAAATCGTTCATTTAATGAATCCTCAATGCCAAGGACAATTTCCAGTGGTTTGGGATTTTGAAAATATGCCCAAAGTTATTGGAGAACGACAAGCTCAGCCTTTTGGAGTGGATATAAGTATGATTACTAATCCTGAAGTCAGGACTTTGGATTATGTAACTGTATTTCACTATCCTAGCTTCTTGAATGATTCAATAAAAAGCAAGGAGATGTATAAATCCTTAGAGGGCTTCGATTTAGATCACCTTAGTTCCAACGGTAAGGTGGCTTTATTTAAGCGTAGATAAACCTATAGTTTTCCTATTCCTTTTGATTTACCAATCAATCGGGCGATAATCCTTTAAGAACTTTCCACACCAGTGCTTTCCAGTATTGATTCCATCGAATAATGGATCAAGAACTCGAGCTGCTCCATCTACAATATCCAATGGAGGTTGGAAGTCATGTTCTTCTTCTTTCTTTTTAGATAAATGTGCTGGGTCTTCATCTGTTACCCAACCAGTGTCAACAGCATTCATGTAAATTCCAAACTTTGCAAAATCTAGTGCAGAGGTATGCGTCATCATGTTTAATGCAGCCTTTGCCATGTTGGTATGTGGATGTCTGTCTTCCTTGAAGAATCTATGAAATTTACCTTCCATAGCTGATACATTAATGATGTGCTTCATTCCTGTATTTTCTTCTTTCATCAGTTTGGATAAACGATTACAAAGAACGAAAGGAGCAACGGCGTTAACCAATTGAACTTCGATCATTTCTGGAGTTTCAATTTCTCCAAGCTTCAATCTCCAACTGTTGGTTTTTCTTAAATCAACTTGTTGTAAATCAGCATCGAGTTTTCCTTCAGGAAAGACTTCCTTCGTCTGAAGTGAATTATCAAAACTGTAAGGTATCTGAGATAATTTAGCAGATGCGCGAATTCCAACACCTGGTTCTTGTCCATGCCAACTAACCGATAAGGTATTGTTCTGATTTGTTCCCGCTTCTAGTGAAAGCGTCTTTAATTCATCTAAACAAAACTGATGTTCGGTTAACAAGCCTTGAACATAAGGATCCATGTTTGAGAAAGGAAGTTTTTCCTTTTCCATTAAGTGTTGGTAGAAACCAGCAGGACGCCTTACTGTTTGAGCGGCATTATTGATTAGTATATCTAATCTCTTGTATTTCTGTTCGATGTAGTTACAGAAAATTTCAACTGATGGGATATGTCTTAAATCAAGTCCATGAATGTGTAATCGATCTCCCCATTCTTTGAAGTCATCTTCATTGGAAAAACGATGCGCTGAATCTACCGGGAATCGAGTGGTTGCGACCACCGTTGCTCCAGCACGAAGCATCATTAAAACAATGTGATATCCAATCTTTAATCGGGATCCTGTAACAACCGCAACTT
The DNA here is from genome assembly GCA_965661855.1 of Flavobacteriales bacterium. Taxonomy (GTDB): domain Bacteria; phylum Bacteroidota; class Bacteroidia; order Flavobacteriales_C; family CBFIFL01; genus CBFIFL01. The sequence continues at coordinate 36,157 of CBFIFL010000019.1, read as the reverse complement.
GTCCACTTAAGTCAGCGGTTTGAAATCTTTTTGCGTAATTGAATCCAGCACAGTCAGGACACATGGTGTCATAAAAGTGATGTAGTTTGGTAAACATATCCTTACACACGTAGCAATTACGAGGTGTTGTAAGGTCTGGAATTACTTTGTCTTCTAATTCTGCAGCAGCCAATAATTTAGGAGCTTCAAAAATTAAAGCTTCTCTTGCAGAACGAATACCTGTTTCTTTTCGAGCATGTCTATCTCTTTCTGCTTGCTTTCTTTTTGCCGCTTTTTTAGCATCCTTTTTTCTTCTTTCAAACTCTTCTTTATTAGGTCTTGAAAGCTTTCCAGCAAGCGTCATCAATTCCTTCCTTTTCTCTTGACTCAATTCGTAAATTAAGTCAGTGTTTTCTAAGAACCTAGATAACGTATGAATACATTTATCTACTTCTTCTGGCGATAATTCAGGATTGTTTTCTTCTTGCATTGCTATAAATTGACAGTGCAAAGATAATGTATTCCGAAGGACTAGTTAAAACGAGGTTTTAAACAGAGAATTTTGCTGCGATTGGTAGTCTTCTTCCCATTCCGAATGCTTTATCACTCATTCTTAATGTTGGAGCAGTTTGGTACCTTTTGTACTCATTGATGTTAACCAAGCGAATCACTCTTTCGACTAGAGCTTTTTCGAAACCTAAATCGATTAATTGTTGACTTCCTTGACGATTTTCGATGTATTCGAATAACAAGCGATCTAGGATTTCATAATCAGGTAAAGAATCACTGTCTTTTTGATCAGGACGTAATTCGGCTGAAGGTGGTTTGTTAATCGTGTTTTCAGGAATAATTATTCCGTTTTTATTCATATGTCTGGATAAAGCGAAAACCTCAGTTTTATACAGATCGCCTAAAACGGATAAACCTCCGCACATATCTCCATAAAGTGTTCCGTACCCTACAGCAGCTTCACTTTTGTTTGAAGTATTTAATACGATATTCCCTTTCTTATTTGAATAGGCCATTAAAAGGACTCCTCTAATTCTGGCTTGAAGGTTTTCCTCAGTCACATCATAAGGTGCTCCTTGGAAGATAGGATCCAGTGAGTTTTCAAATGCTTCAAACAATGGTTTGATTTCGATTGTATCAGAATTGGCTCCTAAGTTTTTAGCTAAGTCTAAAGCGTCTTGAATACTGTGATCTGAAGAGTATTGAGACGGCATTAACATTCCATGAACATTATCAGGTCCGATCGCTTTACAAGCTAAAGCAAAAGTAAGTGCAGAATCGATTCCACCACTTAAACCAATAACCGCTTTTTTGAATCCCAATTTTTGAAAATAATCTTTAATTCCAGTGACTAAAGCTTTTTCAATTTGATCGTATTTACCCTCTTTTTGAATAACCTTATTCTCTTGATTTATTTCAGATATGAATAAGCCTTCTTCAAATTGAGGAGCTAAAGAAACTATTTCTCCATCCGCATCAGCATGCATACACGAGCCATCAAAAATTAGTTCTGTTTGAGCTCCAGTATGATTGCAGTAAAAGAATGGAGTTTGATACTTTTTAGCATTCGCTTTAACGATATTGATTCTTCTATCTAGCTGATTAAAACTAAATGGAGAAGCAGCGATATTGATAGACAGGTCAAATTTAGCATAGAAGTCTAAAGGACTTTCTTGATAGATTCCATCATCTCCAATATTCCAAATGTCTTCGCATATACTTATAGCGATTTCATTTCCTTTGAAGCTAACTGTTTTGAATTCCTTCGCCGGTTCGAAATACCTTACTTCATCGAAAATGTCATAAGTAGGTAAAAGGAATTTATCTTGAATATGGAGGATGTCTTTATTGTAAAAGAAAAAAGCAGAGTTAAAAAGGCGTTTTCCTTTTCCTTCGTTTCTTCTTGGAGATCCAATTATGATCCCAATATCTTGGCTAAGATCTTTAACCTGATCCAATGTTTTTTCACATTGATCGATGAAAGATTCAAACTCTAAAAAATCTCTTGGAGGATATCCAGTAACAGCTAATTCAGGAAAAACAATTATATCTGCTTTTGCTGTTTTAGCTTCATGAATTTTAGCTTGAATTTTTTCAAAGTTGGAATCGAAATTACCAACGTGAAAATTAACTTGTGCTAAAGCTACTTTCATGGATTAAAACAAGATACCAACAGTCAGTACAATACTGTTGCTTTTAAACTGTTGTGTAAGCGTTCCTAAACTAGCTGAGTTCCAAGTTGCACTTGAAGTAGCAGCATCTCCATCAGCCAATATTTGACTTTCGTTAGATGTTTTAAGGATACTAGATTCTTTATTTAATACTCTAAGTATTCCAGACTTGTAGTTGATACCTACCAATAAAGAGGTGTTTCCTGCAAGGTTGTATTCTCCACCAATTCCAATATTCATATCCAATAGAATTGGGTTTCTATCCTCAATGATATCCATTTCTGAATTTGGCTCATTTAATTCGTTGATTTCAGTTCCGCTTTTAACTAAGTTCTTAGTTGCTCTTGCTTTGTAAACATAGGATAAGTCAACACCAAACTGACCGAAGTAAGTAATGTATCCGATTTCTTTAGTCTTTGCTTTAAAAGTAAGCGGAATAGTTACTGATGAAAAAGTATATTTTCTGCTATCAATTGCATAAACATTAGCACTATCAACAGTTATCAAATTGATGTTTAACGTATCAGATTGGTTATCCGCAATACCACCTCCAAATTGATTTACATTTAAACCGGTAGCAAACCAAAGGTTATTCGAGATTAAAAAGTCAGTAGTAACACCATAATTGAATCCTAAGCTCATTTTTCCTGGTTGAGTTTCGATTCTATCTTCCGTTAACCAAGAAAGGTTAGGAGCAATGTTTAGACCTAATCTAAACTTTTTATCTGCCTCTTGAGAGAATACAATAGTACTTGTTAGTAATAAAATGATTGCTGCTAAGAATTTCATGTCTTCTTTATTTAAATTCGAATCAAAGTTATAAAACTTAATGCTATGAATAATAATAAATTGGGCTATAAAGCAATGCGAGTGTATACATTGTTTGTGTTGGCTTTGGTTTCATTGTTTACGGCCTGTACCAGTAATACTTTTGAAGTTAAGATTGAAGATGAGGTGAAGGTTGATCTTTTAAGGTTTGAAGATGATCTGATGAGTCTAACTTTTTTAACGTTACAAGAAAAGCTTCCGGTACTAGCAAAAAAGTATCAAAAGTTTGTTCCTGCTAACTACGAAGACTCATTGTATCAAATGTCTTTAATGAGAGAAGTAGCATTTCCTTTGAATCAAAAATTGTTTGAAGATAAATTGACTTATGCTCCTCAGCATGATAACATGGAGCAGGATATCAATACCGTGTTGTCTCATTACAAGTACTATTATCCAGAAAGCAATATCACAGAAGCATATACGTTTATCTCAGGCTTATCCAGAAGTTTTGATCCGGTGATGTATGATAGCAATTCAGTTGTTATTGCTGTAGATCAGTATTATGGATCAGATTATCCGGTGTATGAACAAAGTGGGGTGTTTGATTATCAAAGACAGTTAATGACAGCGGAATTTTTAAAAGTAGACTTAGCAAGGTATTTAGCATTGAGCAGATTTAAGCCATTAAAGTCTGATGCTAATTTCTTAGAGACCTTAATCTACATGGGTAGAGTTAACTACTTCGTTGAGAGTATGAATCCTGGAATATCTGAAGAAACAAAAATGAGGTTCAGTAATGAGGAATTGTCTTATTGTAAACAGAATAAAGAGCGTGTTTGGACTTATCTTGTAGAAAAGGAAATTTTATATTCCAATGACGCCATGTTGATTAAAAAATATACAGAACCAAGACCTTTTGCTAACTCTATGGAAAAAGAGTCGCCAGGGAGAATAGGGGTATGGTTCGGTAGACAAATTGTTGACGAGTATGTTAAGAATGAGAAGGTAAGCCTGGTAGACTTAATGAATGAAAAAGACCTTTTGAAAATATTTAGAAAAGCAAAGTATAGACCATAATAAAGATCATATGAAATCAGAAATAAAAGTTACGGTAGAGTTAGATGAGAACATGGTTCCTGAAAGACTAGAGTGGCAGGCTTCAGAGAGTGAGTTAGATAAAGGAGAAGAAGTGAAAACAGTGAGTTTAGCTGTTTGGGATGATAAAGAGAAGTTGGCTAAAAGAGTTGATCTTTGGGCTAAAGACATGATGGTAGACGATATGAAAATCTTCTTTTACCAGAACATGATGGGAATGGCTGATGCTTATCAACGAGCAACAAGTGAGCAGGATAATGCTCAAGCCATTAGAGAGTTTGCCAACAAATGGGCAGAGGACATGAACGTTATTAAGAAGTCGTAATGTCGAAGGTGTTAAAACCTTTAACTATTGCAGATTTAAATGAGATTGTAAATATTACCTGTCATTTAAATCCGGAAGCAGAGCTTGATGTTGTGAAAAAAACACATCAAGCTATGTTTGATTATTCCAATTATTACTGTTTTGGTTTTTACGACCAGCAGGAGTTGTTGGCTATTTGCGGTTTATGGAAGACCGTGAGGGTTTATTCGGGCCTACAGTTTGAAATAGACCATTTTGTCGTTAATCCAAATAGACAATCAGAGGGGGTTGGAAAGCAGTTTTTGTCAGAAATTGAATCGTGGGCAAAAAAGGAAGGCGCCAGTACAATTGAACTCAATACTTACACGGAAAATAAAGCTTCTCATAAGTTCTATCACCGAGAAGATTTTAAGATTTTAGGGTTTCATTTTCAAAAGTATTTATAGTATTCAGAGTTATTAATTCGGAACCTTTCCGGGGCTTTAAAGTTTACGATAAATATTACATTTGTTAAATAAGCTACACTTATGAAAATCACAGTCTTACTATTATTGATTTCATTCTTTTCGTTTGGACAAATCATGTACAATAACGGAGCAATGGTTCATTTAGATGCTGGTAGTATTGTTAAAGTAAATGGAAGTTTAGAAAATTCAGCTCAAGGTACTTGTGAGAACTTTGGAGAGTTAATAGTGAGCGATAATATCACGCTTTCAGATTATTCACGAACAAACGGTGATGGTGTTTATCGATTACAAGGTGATTGGATTAATAATGCCTTGTTTACAAATGATGAAAGTGAAGTGATCATGGATGGTGGTGATCAGTGGGTGACCGGAAATACAATCAGTAACTTTTACAACCTTAGTTTAGAATCAACAGGAATCAAATATTTAGCGCTTAATTCAACCGTGTCTGGAACATTGGATTTACAAGACAGGGAATTAGCAACGCAAGGAAATGTAATGCAAGTATTAAACGGTGCTAGTAATGCAATTCAAAGAACCAGCGGATTTGTATCAAGTTCAATAGGTGGTTATTTAGAAAGAACATGTAATTCAGTTAGTACTTATTTATTTCCTTTAGGATCATCTGCAGGAACGGTAAGATACAGGCCTTTAGAGGTAGTTCCAGACGCAAATACGAATCGTTTTGCAGGAAGGTTTATCAATTATGATCCGTCATTGGATAACCGTTCGACGAATAGAAAATCGGATGATATTTGCTTAGTAAATGACGCTTGGTATCACGAGTTTAAAAGATTGTCTGGTGGATCGGAAGTTGATTTAGCTGTGTTTTATGATCCATCAAGTGATGGAGATTTTAATAGCATTAGCAATTGGGATGAAGAATGGATATATACAGACACTGCTTTAGTAAGTTTAGATTACGTTCAACTTCAGTCATGGTCTTCTTTTCACAATGAATTTTATGCTCTTTCTAATGAGCAACCAGGGGTTCCTGAAATTACATCTGACACCCTATTCTGTGAAGGACAAGTTTTAACCGTAGAAGCTAGTGGTGGAAATGAAGGGGAGTATATCTGGAATCTGGACGGAGGAAGTATTGTTTCAAGTGATTTAACTGCTAGTTCAATAGAGGTAGAATGGGATTTAGGTCAAACAAACTCGGTATACGTAACGGTGTTAAGAAATGCTTGTTCTTCTGGTAGAAGTGATACCATATATGTAAGTTCTGCTGCAAGACCACAAGTTGAGTTTGCGTATGAAAATGTGGGTTATGGATTGAATGATTTTGTTTTTACAAGTTTATACAATAACGATCTAGTGCTTGATTGGGATTTCGATGGTTACGAAGTTTACGACGGCGATTCGATACAGTTTAAAGAATATGAATTCGAAGGTGATTACATCGTGAGTTTAACTGCGACTAGCGCTTTGGGATGTCAAGGTATGTATAGTGATACAATTAGCTACAGTGATACCTTAAGTGTAACGAATACATTCACTCCAAATGAAGATGGTGTCAATGATGTTTGGGTTGCACTGTTTCCTGAGAATACAGAATGGACGGTTAAGATATTCAATAGATGGGGAGAGTTGGTAAGATCTAAAGAGTCTGGAATATATGGTGAGATTCTTTGGGATGGGAAGACTGATGCTGGTTCAAATGTAAGTCCAGGAGTGTATTATTACATCTTAAATCTGCATGATCTTGAAGACGACAGCCAAGAGTCATTAAATGGATATGTCCATTTAATGAGGTAGTAACTAGCTTCTGTTTTTGAATATGCTAATGTCTATTCTACAGACACTTGTCAAAAATATAATCTTGCAATTCTTTTAAGCCTTCTTTTTTCTCAGCTGATGTAGGGAATGTTGCTGGAAGAAATTCCCAAGTTTCCAATAGTTCGTCTTCGATACGTTTAACGTTTGCTACTTTTTCGTGTCTTTTTAACTTGTCTAATTTGGTGTAAACAAGACAAAAAGGAACGCCATTTTCACCTAGCCATTCGATAAAAACATTGTCGATTTTCTGAAGCTTATGTCTAGAATCAAGCAATACAAAAACACATTGCAATTGTTCTCTGTTCAGCAAGTAGTTTGAAATCATCCCTTTGAAAGAGTCTTTCAAGTTTTTAGGAACTTTTGCATATCCATATCCTGGTAAATCAACAAGGTGCCAGTCATCGTTAATCACAAAGTGATTGATATGCTGTGTTTTTCCTGGTTTAGAAGATGTTTTAGCAAGTTTTTGGTTGTTAGTTAACGCATTAATCAAAGATGATTTACCAACGTTTGAACGACCAATAAATGCTACTTCTTTAAGAGGGCTTTCAGGGCATTGAGATACCTTTCCGCTACTCTTAAGAAACTCGGCTTTTTTAAATCTACTTTCCAAAACGTTCAGTTAACCAGTTATCCATTATGTCATTAAACAGCTCAGGGTGTTCCATCATCGGAGCATGACCACATTTGTCAATCCAGTTTAAATCTGAATCAGGAAGTTTTTCATGGAATTCATCTGCTACCTCAGGAGGAGTGATTGAATCCTGTTTCCCCCAGATTAAACAAACCGGTTTAGTCATGTTAGGGATATCCTCACGCATGTTGTGTCTGATAGCACTCTTCGCAATAGCTAGAATTCGAATCAATTTTCCTTTATCACTAATTAATCCAATTAACTCATCAACCAATTCGTCAGTTGCGTGCTTCGGATCGTAAAAAGTAACCGCAGCTTTATTTCTTATGTATTCTCTGTCTTCTCTTCTAGGGAAAGAACCTCCCATTGCATTTTCATATAAACCAGAACTTCCAGTTAAAATCATACTGTGAACTTTCTCTGGCCAGTTTTTCATGTATACAAGTGAAACATGCCCTCCTAATGAATTTCCAAGTAAAGTGAAATTATCTAGTCCTTTAGCCTCAACGAAATCATTCACCCAGTTGGCTAATGTTTTAACATTGGTTTTAGGAATAGGTAATTCGTAAAGAGGTAGCATCGGAATAATGATGCGATAGTTTTTCGAAAACTTATTAAATATCCCTTCAAAGTTAGAAAGGGCTCCAAATAACCCGTGTAGCAAAATAATCGTCCTTCCTTCTCCCTGTTCTATATAGCTGAACTTTCCTTCAGTCTTGATCATTGATGCATCCATATACGCGTGTTTTTTAACGGTTAATAGCTAGAATAGCTAGTTAGTTGTACGGCTAAAATAGAGTTTTGTTATGGATAAAAAAAATGAAGAATTGTTAATTTCCTCCACTTTACTCCACCATGTTTTAAACTTCTCTGTCTCAATAAAATCAACTATTTTAGGTGTTAAATGAAACAATATGAACAATCCGTCGTTCAGAAGTTATCAACAAAGAGTAATTAGGTGGGGAAAAGTGGGATTTAAGTCATAATTTTACAATGTAAGTGTACCAAATGACAAATTTTATAGGTGAATACGAGGTTAAACTGGACGCCAAAGGGCGTTTCTCCTTCCCAGCAGGGTTAAGGAAGCAGTTGTCTTTGCTTTCGCAGGGTAAGTTTGTTGTAAACAGAGGTTTAGAAGATTGTTTAGTGCTTTATCAGCAAGAGGATTGGGAGCGAATTAGCGAAAAGGTTAATAAGCTAAATCAGTTTGTGAAAAAGAACAGAATGTTCGTTCGAAGATTTAACAATGGCGCAACAGCTGTTGATCTAGATGCTTCAGGACGATTGAATCTTCCGAAAAGACTAATGGGGTATGCTGACATCAGCAAGAGCTGTGTGCTATTTGCATACGGGGACAAGATCGAAATATGGTCGGCAGAGAAGTACAACGCTATGATGAGCGAAGACGATGCTGAAGACTATGCTGGATTGGCTGAAGATGTAATGGGTGACTTAAACGATGCGAACGATGTATCATAAACCCGCTTTGTTCTTTGAAGTACTAGATGCTTTAGAAATTGTTGAAGATGGAATCTATGTTGACCTCACCTTTGGTGGTGGAGGTCACTCCAAAGGAATACTGGAAAGGTTAGGAGAAAAAGGACGTTTATACGTGTTTGATCAAGATCCTGATGCGGAACAGAATTTACCAGATGATCCAAGAATTGTTTTTATCCCTCAGAACTTTAGGTTTTTGAAAAGCTACTTAAGAATGCATGGTGTCCGAAAGGTGGACGGAATACTTGCAGATTTAGGTGTTTCTTTTCATCAATTTGATACTCCTGAAAGAGGTTTCTCTTTCCGTTTTGATGCTCCATTAGATATGCGAATGACGCAAGAAGGTGAATCGGCATTAGAGTGGATTAAGAGCAAAGAACCAGGTGAAATTAATGACGTGTTTAAGAAATACGGTGATTTGAAAAAGACTTATAGGTTTTCTGAAAACCTTAAGAGTAAATCATTGAGTGGTGATGTGAAAACTACAGGTGATGTAGTCAACTTAATTGAGAGTTCGTTTCCAGGGAATTTACATAAGAAGATTAAAACGTTGGTGTTTCAATCACTAAGAATGGTGGTGAATCACGAAATGGATGCATTAGAAGAAATGTTAATTCAATGCGGAGAGGTGCTGAACGAAGGTGGTGTTTTAGCGGTTATCTCTTACCATTCTATTGAAGATAGATTGGTTAAGAATTACATGAAGTCAGGGAATTTAACAGGTACGGTAGAGAAAGATTTTTTCGGTGTTGAACACACGCCTTTTAAAAAGGTAACGAGAAAACCTTTACTGCCATCAGCGGAAGAAATCGAAGACAATCCTAGAGCTAGAAGTGCAAAACTTAGAGTAGTTAAGAAAAAATAAGAAGGTAGGTAAGCAGTAGTAGGTAATGAAAACAAAAGTTAAAGTATTCGAATCGTTTAAAAGAAGCTCTCGTGAGTTGGTTTCTGAAACGAAGTTCTTCGAAGCTTTACCATTCATTCTCTTTATCACATTTATAGCTGTCATTTACATCAGCCTTTCTTACAAATTGGAAAGAACACAAAAGTCTATTAACCTGATCAATGGGGATCTAGAAGAAATGAGAACCGAATATATCGAGACTCAGACGAAGATCAACAGACAAAGTATTCAATCCGAAATAGTTAAAAAAGTAAGTCCATACGGATTAAAAGAAATGACCAAGTCGCCAAAGGTGATTATTAAGAAATGAACGAGGTTAAAAAAGACATATTAAAAAGAACATACATCGCATTCTTCGGAATACTGTTGTTTTCTCTTTTGGTGGTTTTTATGCTGTTCAATATTCAGGTGGTTAACGGTGCGAAGTGGAAGGATAATAAATATGCACAAGGTTCAAAGTACATGGAGGTGGAGCCGGTTCGAGGCAACATCTATGCAAAAAACGGCGAGCTTTTAGCGACAACAATGCTTTATTATGATATCCGAATGGATATGAAGGCGGATGGATTGTCTGACAATCTTTGGGAACAAAACGTAGATTCTCTTTCGAGGTATTTGGCCGATTTCTTTGGTGATAAAACAGTTTATGAATACAAGAATAGTCTAACAAAAGCCAGAAAGAAGGGTAACAGATGGTATTTGATCAAAAGAGATGTGTCATATCCTCAAATGAGAAAGATCAAAAGATTTCCACTTTTCAAATTAGGTAGAAACAAAAGTGGTTTGATCTGTGATCAAAAGATTGTTAGAAAGAAACCTTTCGAATTATTAGCACAAAGAACAGTAGGTAAAATTGCAAATCGTGAATACGGAAGAAATAGAGCTTCAGGTTTGGAAGGTGCTTATGATTTTGGTCTTAGAGGAGAAAACGGATTACAGTTTGTTAGAAAATTACCAGGTGGTGGTTGGTTGCCTTTAGATGATAGAAATACAGTAGAGCCTATTCCTGGAGGTGATGTTTATACAACGATTGACATCGAATTACAAGATGTGGCAGAAGACGCATTATATAGGTATTTAGTTAAGTACAAGGCTGAGCACGGTTGTGTGATTTTAATGGAAACAAAAACAGGTGCGGTTAGAGCAATTGCAAATCTACAGGTGGATACTTTAGGAAATGCTTTTGAGTCTAGAAATTACGCTGTATGGGAAAGTGCGGAGCCTGGATCGACATTCAAATTAGCTTCTTTAATGGCGGCTTTTGAAGATGGGTACTTAAGCTTAGATGATAAAATCAATACAGATAAGGGAATTGCAAAATTCTACGATCTTACAATTAGAGATTCAAAAAGAGGTGGGTACGGAGTGGTATCAGTAAAAGATGCTTTTACCGTATCGTCAAACACTGCTGTTGCCAAGTTAATCAACAGGCATTATGAAGATAATCCTCAAAAATTGATCAATAGATTCTATCAATTTGGTCTGACTGAAAAGTTAGACATCGAAATTCCTGGTGAGGGAAAACCTTTTATTAAACCTGTAAGTGAATGGTCTGGGGTAACACTTCCTCAAATGTCAATTGGTTATGAGGTGCAGCAAACTCCTTTACAAATGTTGACTTTCTATAATGCTGTTGCCAATAATGGTAAAATGGTGAAGCCAAGGTTTGTAGATAGATACTATCAAAACAATAAAGAATATGTAATTGATTCGGAGGTTATCAAGGAGTCCATTTGTTCTAAGGAGACTTTGGAGAAGGCTAAAAAAATGCTTGAATCAGTAGTAGAAAACGGAACGGCTAAAAACCTTAAAAACGATAAGTATTCAGTTGCTGGTAAAACAGGAACGACTCAGTTGAATTATTGGAAAGGGAAAGAAAACATGAGCTACAAAGCTTCTTTTGTTGGTTATTTCCCAGCGGACAAGCCAGAGTATTCGTGTATTGTAGTTGTATCTACAAAATCTCACAAAACATATTACGGTTCAGCTGTTGCTGGTCCGATTTTCAAGGAAGTAGCAGATAAGGTATATGCTGGAGCAATTGATATTCAGCGACCAATAAATAGAGACTCTGTTCGACAAAAATTGCCAAGGAATATAGTATTACATGAATCTGATGCAGAAGGTGTTCAAAGCTTTCATGCGCTGAATAAATACAATGGAGATTCAGATTACCTAACCGTTCAAGGTTCTCAAACAAAAGAAAAAAGTTTAGGAGATAACATGCCTGATTTAAGAGGTATGGGATTAAAAGATGCTATATACATTCTGGAAGGAATGGGAGCTCAAGTAGAAGCAATTGGTAGTGGAAAAGTAGTTAAACAATCAGTTCCGGTAGGAAGAAAACTGGTTAAAGGTTCAATAGTTAAAATCAGATTGTCATAGTGAAGTTATTATCTGAAATATTATACGGTGTTGGTTTACTTGAAGTAAAAGGGTCAACGAATATGGCTATCGAATGTTTGACTTTTGATAGTAGAAATGTAGAGAAGTTTGGTCTGTTTGTAGCAGTTAAAGGAACTGTTGTAGATGGTCATAAATACATAGGTAAAGCAATAGAACTTGGTGCTTCAGCAATTGTTTGTGAGGAGTTTCCAGCGGAGATACTTGATGAGGTTTGCTATGTAAAGGTGAAAGATGCTAGCTATAGCTTAGGTCTTATGGCTTCCAACTTTGAAGGTAATCCTTCAGAAGAATTAAAGTTAGTGGGTATTACTGGAACAAATGGTAAGACAACAACTGCCACTTTATTATTTGAAGTATTTAAAGGCTTTGGTGAAAAAGTAGGTTTACTTTCTACAGTTGAAAATAGAATCAATAACGAAGTAATTCCTTCCACTCACACAACTCCTGATCCTGTTCAGTTGAACAAGCTTTTGAGAAGAATGGCTGATGAAGGTGTGAAGTATTGCTTCATGGAGGTTAGCTCTCATGCTATTCATCAAAACAGAATTGCAGGTTTAGATTTTGATATAGCATGTTTCACAAACATCACGCATGATCATTTAGATTATCATAACACATTTGACGAATACATCGCAGCAAAGAAGTTATTCTTTGATCGCTTATCACCAAACGCAATTGCCTTAGTAAATGCTGATGATAAGCACGGGCAAACGATGTTGTTAAACTGTAAGGCGCAACACTTAAGTTTCGGCATCAAGAACATGGCTGACTATAAAGGTAAAGTCCTGGAAAATCAATTTGAAGGATTGATGATGATGATCGACGGTAAAGAGGTTTGGACAAAGCTAATTGGATCTTTCAACGCCAGTAACCTGATGTTGGTTTATGGTGTGGCAAGAGAGTTAGGTCAAGATGTGTTAAGTGCTCTTACAGCGATTTCAACTTTAGAATCAGTTAACGGAAGATTTCAATATTACAGAGAGAACAATATTACTGGTATAGTTGACTATGCACATACTCCTGACGCATTAAAGAATGTGCTTTCAACGATTGCAGACATAAGAACGGGTAATGAGACTGTTTATACGGTTGTAGGTTGTGGAGGTGACAGAGATGCTAGTAAGCGACCGATGATGGCAAAGATTGCTGCGGATAACAGTGACAAGGTTATACTGACTTCAGATAATCCGAGAAGTGAAGAGCCACAAGCAATTATCGACGATATGAAGACTGGAATTACACCAGATCAGACTGCAAAAGTTTTAGCCATTAGCGATAGAAAAGAAGCGATAAGAACAGCGTGTATGTTAGCGAAGGCGAACGACATTATTCTGATAGCAGGTAAAGGACATGAAACTTACCAAGAGATAAAAGGAGTCAAGCATGACTTTAACGATAAAGAAGTATTACAAGAATCACTTAAACTAATTACTGGATAATGTTATACCACTTATTTGATTATATCGAGAATACATTTGACTTCCCAGGAGCAGGAGTATTTCAGTTCATTACGTTTAGAGCGGCAATGGCAGTAATCGGTTCTTTAATCATCTCTTTGATATTTGGAGGAAGAATCATTCGATTGCTTCAAAGACTTCAAGTAGGAGAAACGGTTAGAGATCTAGGTTTAGACGGTCAAATTGAAAAGCAAGGAACGCCAACAATGGGTGGGTTAATGATCCTTGCGGCGATTATTATTCCAACGTTATTGTTTGCTAGGTTAGATAACCTGTACATCCAATTGCTGTTAATCTCAACTGTATGGTTAGGTGGAATTGGATTCTTAGATGATTACATCAAGGTATTCAAAAAGAACAAAGAAGGTCTTGCCGGAAAATTCAAGGTTGTAGGACAAATAGGTATTGGAGTTATCATCGGAGCAACGCTTTATTTTTCTGATGATGTGGTTATAAAAGAGAAAACAGTAGTTGCTCATAACCAGCAAGAGTTATTTGATCAAAAAACGGAGGTTGATCAATACGAATGGACGGAAAGCAAAGGAACAAAGACTACGATTCCTTTTGTAAAGAATAACGAGTTTGATTACAAGTGGATGTTAAGTTTCCTTGGAGATAAAGCAGCTGATTATGCCTGGCTGATTTTTATTCCAGTGGTAATTATCATTGTTACGGCCGTTTCGAATGGAGCGAATATAACCGATGGTATTGATGGTTTGGCAACCGGTACTTCGGCGATTATAGGTGCAACCTTAGGAATACTGGCATACGTTTCTGGTAACACCGTATTTGCCGGGTACCTCGATATCATGTATATCCCAATGTCTGGTGAAACAGTTGTCTTTATGTCGGCTTTCGTTGGAGCATGTATTGGGTTTTTATGGTACAACTCTTTCCCTGCAAAAGTATTCATGGGAGATACTGGTTCTTTAGCATTAGGAGGGATTATAGCAGTGTTTGCCATCATAATCAGAAAGGAATTATTGATTCCAATTCTTTGTGGAATATTCTTAGTAGAAAATGTATCAGTAATACTTCAGGTAGGTTATTTCAAATACACAAAAAAGAAATTTGGAGAAGGAAAGAGAATCTTCAAGATGGCTCCATTACACCACCATTATCAAAAATTGAATTACCACGAATCGAAAATTGTAACACGTTTTTGGATTGTAGGAATCATGTTAGCGGTGTTAACAATAGCAACATTAAAATTAAGATAAGTTGAAACAGAAGTTAGTCATATTAGGTGGAGGTGAAAGCGGCGTTGGTGCAGCTCAGCTCGGCATGGCCAAAGGTTGGGAGGTGTTTCTTTCTGACAAAGGACTCATTGTACCTAAGTTTCAGGATGTCTTAAGGTCAGAAGAGATTGCTTTTGAATCGGGGAAACACAGCATGGAAGAAATTCTAAATGCAGATTTAGTGGTTAAGAGTCCTGGTATTCCTGATCACATTCAATTGATTCAAGAGATTAAAGAAAAGGGAATCGAAATCATTTCTGAAATCGAATTCGCTTATCGATATACGAATGCTACGATTGTAGCGATTACAGGTAGTAATGGTAAAACAACAACTACACTATTAACTTATCATTTGCTTAAAAATGCAGGACTTAATGTTGCCTTGGCAGGTAATGTTGGAGAGAGTTTTGCAAAGCAAGTAATAAACGATGACAAGGACATTTTTGTACTGGAGTTGTCTTCATTTCAGTTAGATGGAATTAAGGAATTTAAAGCAGATATAGCTGTCCTAATGAACATCACTCCTGATCACTTGGATCGATATGATAATGACTTTGAAAAGTACATTCATTCCAAGTTTAGGATCACACTTAACCAGTCAAAATCTGATGCTTTTATCTATTGTTTCGATGATAAAGAGACAATGAAATACTTAAAAAAGCATCCGATTGTAGCACAACAATATGGTTTTTCATTTGACTCTCACGACAAAAATGGGGCATTTATCAATCAAGAAGAACTCAATTTTTCAATCAATAACAACAAATTTACCATGTCAATCCACAAATTAGCTCTCCAAGGAAAACACAATGCTTACAATTCAATGGCTTCTGGAATAACAGCCAAATTATTAGATCTTAGAAATGATCAAATAAGAGATAGTTTAGCTGATTTTGAGGCAGTTGAGCATCGTTTAGAGTCTTTAGGTAGAGTGAATGGTAGAGAGTTTATAAATGACTCAAAAGCGACAAATGTGAACTCAACATGGTATGCTTTAGACAGCGTAACCAACAATGTGGTGTGGATAGTTGGTGGAGTTGATAAAGGAAATGATTACAACGAGTTATTAGATTTGGTAAAGGACAAAGTAAAGGCGATTGTTTGTTTGGGTGCTGATAATGGAAAATTGTTGAATTTCTTCTCGGGAAAGGTGGAAAGTATCGTAGAAGCGAATTCAGCAGAACAAGCAGTTTCATATGCTTATTCATTGTCGAAGTCAGGCGACACCGTTTTATTGTCTCCAGCTTGTGCAAGTTTTGATTTGTTTGAAAATTACGAAGAAAGAGGAGCACAGTTTAAAGCCGCTGTAAGAGCTTTATAGGGTAAACAGTTAAAAAAAGGTAAACAGGTAAATTTTTTGATTATGTCGATGGAGAGAAACAATCAAAGATTAGGTAACACGGTGGGATCTAATATTGCAAAAGGTATTCGTGAGAACCTTTTGAGTTTAAGAAAAGAAGCAATTCGTGAGAGTTTGTCTGAGTTTGAGGAGGTAGAGCACCGACTTGAATTCGTAGCAAATATCCATGGAATTGAGTATGTCAACGATTCTAAAGCCACAAATGTAAATTCTACTTGGTATTCTCTTGAAAGAATGGAGAAGTCAATTGTATGGATTGTTGGTGGGGTTGACAAAAACACAGACTATGAGTCTTTATTACCTATCGTTAAGGATAAGGTAAGAGCGATCATTTATCTAGGTGATACAAAGGACAAGGTTTTCGACACATTTATGAAAGAAATTCCTTTAATCGTTGATGTTGAATCAATGAAAGAGGCTGTTAACACTGCTTACTATCTTGCTGACAAGAGTGAGTGCGTATTGTTATCGCCAGCTGCGGCTAGCTTTAATATTTACGACAACTATCAGGAAAGAGGATTTGCTTTTAAAAATGCTGTAAGAGAATTATAAAACATGAAAACACAAGATAGATCATTGGAAAGAAGAAGGATTCTTACCTTGATTTTTAGTGGTGCTTTTTTGTTCTTGATTTTTGGTGTTATCTGGATATTGAAGAAATTCAAAGGAGGTACACTATAATCAATGAGCGGCATACTGAATAAAATCAAAGGGGATAAAGCTATCTGGGGCATTGTTATGTCGCTAGCAGTAATCTCTTTGCTTATCATATTCAGTTCGACTGGACAATTAGCATACAAGTATCAAGACGGAAATACTTTCTATTACTTCGTAAAGCACTTAATCATATTGGGTTTAGGCTTTGCCATTATTTATGCGGTTCATAAAGTAAAATACTCTTACTTTTCAAGAGTATCACAATTGTTGATTTATATTTCAATCCCCCTATTACTGATAACTCTGTTTATGGGGGATAACATTAACTCTGCGAATCGATGGTTACATCTACCGATTGTAAACATTAGTTTCCAGACTTCAGATTTAGCCAAGCTAGCGTTGATATCATACCTAGCAAGGGTTCTTTCAAAAAAACAACACAAACTAAACAGTTTTAAGGATGGGTTTCTTCCTGTAGCTGTTCCAGTAATTCTGGTTTGTGGTCTAATTTTAAAAGCCGATTTCTCTACTTCTTTTATGATTCTAGGTATTGCTATTTTAATTATGGTAGTAGGTAGAGTGCCTTGGAAGTTTATTTTCGGTTTGATTGGGGCAGGTGTTCTTGCTTTGGTCATTTTTGTGAGCGTGGCTTTAGCATTTTTTCCAGGAGAAACGAGAGTTGAAACATGGAAGTCAAGATTGATTTCAAAGTATTCAGGTGAAGCAGATCCAGATAAAAATTATCAAGCAAACCTGTCAAAAGCAGCAATAGCCAATGGAGGGGTTTTAGGAACCTTTTTTCACGGAGAAAACAAGTATGCTTTACCACATCCTTATTCAGATTTTGTTTACGCTACTATAGTTGAAGATTTGGGTATGATAGGAGGTTTGCTCGTTCTGTTTCTATATCTGTTTTTGCTTTATAGAGCAATTAAGATTGCTATGAAATGTGATAATCTCTTTGGAATGCTACTCGTCATAGGTTGTGGATTGATGTTGGTAGTGCAGGCATTAAGTAACATTGCCGTTGCTGTTGGAATTTTCCCAGTAACGGGTCAGCCTTTACCATTGGTTTCAATGGGAGGTACGTCGATTTGGTTTTCAAGTATTGCCATTGGAATGATTTTAAGTGTATCGAATACTATAGAGAAAAAGGAACCAAAACCTAAAACCAGTACTGATGTCGGCTAAAAAGTTCATTATAAGTGGAGGAGGGACAGGAGGACATATTTATCCTGCCATTGCAATTGCCAATGCTTTAAAAGAAGATAATCCTGATCATGAGATTTTATTCATTGGAGCAAAGGGTAAAATGGAAATGGAAAAAGTTCCAAAAGCAGGGTTTAAGATCATCGGACTATGGATATCAGGTTTTCAGAGAAGTTTAACGATTAAGAATTTACTTTTCCCAATCAAGCTGATATTTTCTTTATTAAGAACGGCTGGAATAATTATAAAATACAAGCCAGATGTTGTTATAGGTGTTGGAGGATTTGCTTCTGGACCGACATTAAGAATGGCAGATTGGTTAGGTTATCCAATTATGATTCAGGAACAGAATTCATTTCCTGGTATGACCAATAGGATTTTGGCTCCAAAGACGAAACGGATTTGTGTTGCATACCCTGGTTTAGAGAAGTTCTTTTCTTCAGATAAATTGAGGTTAACAGGAAATCCTGTTCGAAAAGATATATTAAACTTAGAAGGTAAAAAGGAAGAAGCTATACGTCATTTCAACTTAAATTCTGAGAAGAGAACTTTACTTATTGTAGGGGGTAGCTTAGGAGCAAGAAGCATCAACCTTGGTGTTCAGAAATATTTGAATGAGATTACTGGTATGGGAATTCAAGTGATCTGGCAAACAGGTAAGAGTTTTGATAAAATCGAAGGTTTACCTGAAGAGGTTAAGATGATGACTTTTATCGAGCGAATGGATTTAGCATATGCTGCTGCTGATTTTGTTATATCAAGAGCTGGAGCATTAGCAGTGTCTGAAATTGCATTGGTAAAGATTCCATCTATTTTGGTTCCTTATCCGCATGCTAGTGAAAACCATCAGTTTAAGAATGCAGAAGCATTGGTGAAAGGTGAGGCAGCAATTTTGTTGGAGGATAATAAAGTAGACGAAGACTTATTATCAAGTCTTACATCAATAGTAGAGAATAATGATTTAGCGAATAAATTGAGAGAGAATATTCAATCGTTTGGATTTCCTAATTCAGCGAATGAAATTGCCCAGGAGGTTTTGAGTATATAGAAGATGAGTACGAAAAGTGTTTTTTTGATTGGTATTGGAGGAGCTGGTATGAGTGCACTAGCAAGATACTTCTTGTCCAAAAACTACTTCGTATTCGGATATGATCGAGAGATTAGTGAGGTGTCTAAAGTTTTGAGGGACTTGGGTGCTACTATTAGTACTTCGGTTTCGGAATCCATGGATGCAATTGAATCCAACTCAATAGTGCATATTATTAGAACCCCAGCTGTAAAGGAAACACATCCTTTAATGTTGGCTTTAAAGGACCATAAGGTTGTAAAGCGTTCAGACGAGTTAGGTGTTATTAGTAGAAAACACAATTGTTTGGCGGTTGCAGGTGCGCATGGGAAAACTACCATTTCATCCATGTTGGCTAAGATATTGGCTTATGAAAAGAAGCCGATGATTGCTTTTTTGGGTGGAGACTGTAAAGACTTTGAGTCCAACTACTATGAAGTTGAGGGTGAGGATCAACGAATGGTTGTAGAGGCGGATGAATACGATAGAACATTTTTAAAACTATCTCCTCAGTCTGCTATTATCTCTAATCTAGATGCGGATCACTTGGATATTTATAAAGATGAAAAAGGGGTTATAGAGGGCTTTAATCAATTTGCAAACATAGTTTGCGGTAAGCTTTTGGTTCATCAGGATCATTCAGCTAAGGTGGAGAAAACTCATGTTACTTATGGTCTTGAAGGAGATTTTTCTTACGAATTAGAGGGTAATGCTTTGACTTTTTGTTTTGAAGGAAGATCATTTCATTTTGAGTCTCCTTTTTTAGGGATACATAATATTGAGAATGCTTTAGGTGCATTTGCTTTGGCAGTTATGAATGATGTCAATCCTGATACTGCTATAGCTGCGCTTCTAGATTTTAAGGGTGTAAAAAGAAGAGCAGAGTTTGTTGTTCAAACGGAACAATTGACGTTTATCGACGATTATGCTCATCATCCATCTGAGATAAAAGTTTTAAAAGACGCAATAGATAGACAGTTTCCTGGTAAGAAAGTGTTAGGAGTATTTCAGCCACACTTGTTTTCTAGGACTCAAGATTTTGTTGCTGATTTTAGAAAGGAATTAGGTAGATGGGATAAGTTATTGTTATTAGATATTTATCCGGCCAGAGAAGAGCCGATTCCTGGAGTAACAAGTCAATGGTTAATTGAAGGTATAAGAGGAGTGGCTAAACCATCGAGCTTATCATCATTGCTTGAAGATGTTCAACAAGAAGAGTTTGACGTTTTAGTGGTGTTTGGAGCAGGCAGTATAGGAACGAAGGTGAAAGATTTAAAGGAGATGTTGATATGAAGAATTGGAACAGATGGCTATGGCTAATAAGTGTTTTGGTGGTTTTTATATCATCCACTATAATTTATAAAAAGGATAAGGCTGAACAGATTAAGAAAGTTGAATTTAGTATCTCTTCACCAACAGAAATGTATCTGATTAATGAGGAGGATTTAAAGGTTTATTTGTATCAATTCATCGATACATTGGAGCAAAGTTCGAAGTCGGATATAAGTCTATTTCAAATAGAAAGAATCCTTAAGGATAATAGTCATATTAAGTCGGTAGAGGCTTACTTTGATAGGGTGTCAAATATTCACATTGACGTAGACTTAAAGCAACCTCTTTTACGTTACATAGAAAGAGGAAAAAGAGGGTATTACATTAGTGAGGAGGGAGATAAAATACAATGGACTCCCAACTATACTCCAAGGCTGATTATTGTGCGTGGAAACCTTGTAAAAGAGCTGGTAAATGATTCTATAAATCCGGAGTTTGAATCACAGTTGAAAATGATTTCGAAATGCGGTAAAATGATCAGTGAATCGAGTTATTTACAATCAATGGTTGATGAAATTCTATTCAAGTCAGCAAATGATATTCAATTAGTTAGTAAAATTGGAAATGGTAGAGTTCTGCTTGGTGATACCAGTGATTTAGCTGAAAAGTTGAATCGGGTTGAAGTGTTTTATCAAGAGGCATATCCTAGAATGGGCTGGGAAAAATATAGTCAAATTGACGTAAGGTTTAAAGAAAAAGTATACTGTAGGTAATATGGAAGCTTCAGATATCGTAGTAGGATTGGATATTGGTACAACTAAAATTGTAGCAATGGTTGGTCGTAGAAACGAGTATGGTAAAATTGAGATTCTCGGAATGGGGAAGTCTGATTCTATTGGTGTTTCAAGAGGGGTTGTTTCTAATATTGAAAAAACAGTAAACTCTATTCGATTAGCAGTTGAAGAAGCAGAGGCGAAGTCAGGAGTAGATATCAACGTGGTAAACGTAGGTATTGCAGGTCAGCATATTAAGTCGTTACAGCATAGAGGATCTAAGATTAGAAACTTAATTGAAGAGGAAATTTCTCAATCGGATATTGATTCATTAATTGATGATATGTACAAATTGGTAATGATGCCTGGAGAGGAGATCATTCATGTACTACCTCAAGAATATATTGTTGATAACGAACAAGGGATAAAGGACCCGATCGGTATGGCAGGTGTTAGGTTGGAAGCAAACTTTCACATCATTACAGGTCAAGTAACCGCTGCTAAGAACATCAAGAAGTGTATTACTAAAGGAGATTTAGGAATAGACGAATTAATTCTTGAGCCTTTAGCATCTGCAGAAGCGGTTCTGAGTCAAGAAGAAAAAGAAGCAGGAGTAGTATTGGTTGATATCGGTGGTGGTACAACTGATATTGCAATTTTCCATGAGGGAATTATCAGACATACAGCAGTTATTCCATTTGGAGGAAACGTAATTACAGATGATATCAAGGAGGGCTGTACAATAATTAAGAATCAAGCAGAGCTTTTAAAAGTGAAGTTTGGGTCTTGTTTAGCTTCTGAAAATCAAGAAAACGAAATAGTATCTATACCAGGTTTGAGAGGGAGAGAACCGAAGGAGATTTCTCTTAAAAACTTAGCAAATATTATTCAGGCGAGAATGGAGGAGATTGTAGAGCATGTGCTTTATGAAATCAAAAATTCAAACTACGAAAGAAAGTTAATTGCTGGAATTGTATTAACTGGAGGAGGTTCTCAAATGAGACACCTACAACAGTTGGTGGAGTACATGACAGGAATGGGTACACGTATTGGATACCCGAATGAGCATTTAGCGAAAGGTAACGCTGAAGAGATTACTAGTCCAACTTTTGCTACTTCGGTAGGATTGGTAATGAAAGGATTAGAAAAGTTTGACAGAGTGCAGAAAGCGGAGCCAGCTCCAGTAAAAGGTCACTCGAAAAAAGATAAAAAAGGTAGCTTTTTTGAAAGATTGCTTGACACTGGAAAGCGATTTTTTGAAGAGGAAGAGGAATAATGTATAACGTAAAAATGTAATTGAGATGGAGTTTGATTTACCAAAAGATCAATCTTCGATTATTAAGGTGATCGGAGTAGGTGGTGGAGGAAGTAATGCCGTAAGCCACATGTACGAGCAAGGAATCAAGGGTGTTGATTTCTTAATTTGTAACACAGATGCTCAGGCTTTAGAAAGAAGTCCTGTACCTAACAAAATTCAATTAGGTACTGCTTTAACAGAAGGAAGAGGAGCTGGATCTATCGCTGAAGTAGGTGAAAATGCTGCTTTAGAAAGTATCGATGAGATCAAAGAAATTTTATCTAAGAATACTAAAATGGTATTCATAGCTGCTGGTATGGGTGGTGGTACAGGAACAGGTGCTGCGCCAGTTATCGCAAAGGTGGCTAAGGAAATGGGGATTTTAACTGTAGGTATTGTTACTTACCCATTCAACTTTGAAGGAAGAAAAAGAAAGCATCAAGCTGAAGCTGGTTTAGAGCAGTTGAAGGAGAATGTTGATACATACTTAGTAATCAATAATGATAAACTAAGAGAGATTCATGGTAACCTAAGTTTATCAACTGCCTTTTCAAAAGCAGATGATATTTTAGCGGTTGCTGCTAAAGGTATTGCTGAAATCATTACGGTTACGGGTTATGTAAACGTGGATTTTGAAGATGTTAAAACTGTAATGAATAACTCTGGTGCTGCAATCATGGGATCTGCAGTTGCTGCAGGTGAGAATAGATCTATTGATGCAGTGAGAGGAGCTCTTGAGTCTCCTTTATTGAACGATAGTGAAATCGAAGGAGCTAATTATATCTTATTATACATCAGTTCAGGAACGGATGACATCTCAATGGATGAAATGTCTGAGATTACTGATTACGTTCAAGACGAGGCGGGTTTAACTGCTGATGTAATTTGGGGTATGGGTACGGATGAGACTCTTGGAGATTCTATTTCCGTTACTTTGGTAGCTACAGGATTTGAGGCTAACAAAGAGTCAAAAATGGATATCGCTACTGGAAGAGTGAAGGTTCAAGAGAAAGTGGTTCATTCATTAGAGGATTCAGTTCCTCAAGCTCCAGTTAACAAAACAGAAGAGCCAAAGAATGAGACTTTATTTACTCAGGATCTGGAACCTCAAAGAAATGATACAACTGGTAAAGTAACGTTTGATTTGAATGATGATAATTATTCAAAAAGAACAAACAATACGGAGAACTTGTCTCGACACAATATTTCTCATACTGTTAATCCAAATGGAGGAGAAGAAAGAGTACTAAGACATGACTTGTTAAATGAAGAGCCAGCAAATCAAACGGAAGAACTTAATGATGATTTAAGTACGGATGTAACAGCTGAAACTGAATTGAACGTTGAAGCAAGAATTGAAGAGACTCCTGCGACTTATAATAAACCGGTTGATCAAGAAGAGCAATTAAGAAAGTCTCAGGAGAGAATCGCTAGATTGAAAAACTTAGCTAGAAAAATAAAGTCACCTTCAGCTATGACGGAATTAGAAAATGTTCCGGCATACAAAAGAAGAAATGTGAAGTTAGATGATGTGCCTCATTCTTCAGATCAACAAGAGTCTAGGTATACGATTTCTGACAAAACAGATGATTCTGGTATTCGTCCGAATAATTCATATTTACACGATAACGTAGACTAATGAGTTTAGAACAAAAATTAAACGATGCGATCAAAACAGCTATGAAAGCTAAAGATCGTGATAAGTTGACTGCTTTAAGAGCTGTTAAAAGTGAAGTGATGCTAGCCAATACAAGCAAAGGTGCTGGTGATATGACGGAAGATGCGGAAATCAAGATGCTTCAGAAATTAGTGAAGCAAAGAAAAGATTCTGCAGCTATCTACACGGAGCAAGATAGAGCTGACTTGGCAGAGGAGGATTTAAAGCAAATTGAATACATTCAAGCGTTTTTACCTGCTCAGTTGTCAGAAGAAGAAGTTAATAAAGTAGTTACGGAAGTAATTGCTCAAACCGGAGCTGAATCCATGAAAGACATGGGTAAGGTAATGGGGATTGTGTCTGGTAAATTAGCCGGACAAGCTGAAGGGAAGTTAATCTCTCAGTTGGTAAAAGCTGCATTAGCTTAATTCGATTATATAAGCGTTATACAGAAACGGGTGCTCTTAATTGGGTATCCGTTTTTTGTTTTACAGGAAATTGAGATCAACAAAAAAGCCTCATAGTTGAGGCTTTTTTAATATGAATTATAACGGGTTTCCTTATACTTTTCAGAATATTAATACTGAGTGTAAGTCTCCACTGTCAAATACTGGTGCAATAAGGATTACGTATTCTATGGTTTCTTTTCCTTCAGGCCTGATTAAGAAAGTGTCTTGATACACCCCCCCCTTGATTAATGAATCCAAGAACTTTATCTTTTACGTCGTCATTTTCAAAGTCAATCAGGTTAGCTATAGATTGAGTAGAAATTAATTCATCTCTCATGTTGAAAATAATTCCAGCCTGGTTGGATGCTTTCTTAACCATTCCATCTGTACTAGCAATTATTATTGGTAGTCTGTCATTAGACAACATGGTATCAATGTTAACTTCACCAGCACTTAACTCTTCAAGGATACTCTCAAACTGGTGAGTAACTTTTTCATTGTCTTCATTATATTCAGAACCGAAAGCAGTTTTCTTTCTCTCTGCCTCTAATTGACGTTTTCAGTTCAATTCTAAGTTAACTTGTTCAGTTACATCATTTAGAATACCCATGAATAAATCAACTTCATCTTTTAAGTTGATAATAGGTGAAAAACTACAAAGGAAGAATTTACTATCTCCTACTTTGTTTTTAATTTTCAGAGTAGTTTGAAAAGCTTCTTGTCCTTTCATTTTAACTGACAATTCATCCATATTTAAGCCACCAGTATAAGTGAAATCAACCATTTGATCAAAGGTTAGCTTTTTTAACTCAAGTCGCTTGTACTGAAGGAAGTCTTTCAACATGTCATTCAATGTTTTGATCGACAAGTCAGGTTTTATTTCTAAAATAGGAATAAAGGCTTTGATGGCGTTAATACGTCCTCTAATTTGGAGTTCTCTTTCCTTTTCATCTGTAGTAAATAGTGCGAACTTAATTATTTTGTATGGAAGTCCGTCACCCTCTGTTACCGGATTGTAAGTACCGTTTAACCACACGTCATCACCATTTGCATTGACACGCTTAAACTCACCAGAAAAGAAAGAACCTTGTTGCAATGAGCCCCACATCATTTCATAACCAGGACTATTTCTCTCATCAGTTGGTATGATAACATTTTCATGTTGGTTAACTATATCTTCCAACTTATATCCCATTACATTAAGAAACAAGTCATTTGCATTAATGATTTTTCCATCCATATCAAATTCGATGGATGCATTGGTTTTGTTTACTGCGTCAACCAAAGATTGAGAACGCGTTTTTTGAGCTTCAATTTCTGTTAAGTTTTCACTTAACTCGTTTTGAATATCTTTCATCTCTTGCTCTTTAGCAAGAAGAATCTCATTGTTCTTTTTTGATTCGCTTAGTAGGAGTTTCGTGTTTTCTCCCATTTTTGCAGAGGAAATGGTAGAAGCGATACTCTCACCTACATTTTCCACAAACTCTATCCTAAAGCTCTCCAGAGCTTTAAATGAAGCCATTTCTATAACACCGTATACTTCGTCGTTCAATTTTAAAGGAACAAGAAGGATTGATTTAGGAGTTGCTTCACCTAGTCCTGATGTAATGTTTACATAATCATCCGGAACTTCATCTTTATAAATAGTTTCTGACTCTAGGATACATTGACCTACAAGCCCATCTCCCCATTCTATTCGCTTGTTAAGAAATTTCTCTCTTTCATAAGCGTAGAAAGCCATTAACTCAATGTATTTCTCACCAGTTTCTTCATCTTCATTTATTACGTAAATACCACCTTGGTTACAGTTAAGGTATTTAACCATGTTGCTGATGACTTCTCTACATAAATTGTTCAGATCATTGATGTTATCTCTTAATACATCACCAAATTTTGCTTGACCTTTTACAGACCAGTTACGCTTTTCTTCCTCTTCATTTAATTTTTGAAGACGGCCACGCATGTTGTCCAGTGATTTGATTAACACATCGTCTTCAAGGTCTCCCTCTACTTCCGAATTTAGATTTCCTTCTCCAATTTCAACGGCAAAATCCGTTGCTCTTTGAAGGTTAGACTTAATTTGAACTATGGTTTGACTTAATTCTTGAGCTGAAGGTTGTTTGAAAACTGGGATTTCAATATCAAAGTTTCCCTTTAGTACATCATAACTTAGTTTTGTGATTTTAGATAAGGATCGATCCAGTCTTAGCCCTTGTTGAATCAAGTAAGCAGACGGGATGATTATTGCTCCTAACGATCCCCAATACATATATTCTCCCATAGAAGAGAATATAAACTTCGAGAAATAGTTAGTAAATATTCCACCAATTATTAAAATACAACTGATTATAATGATTACGGATTTCTTCATTTACTGTATTATTATTAGCATCGAAACGGAAACTTAAACAAATGGTTTCAGTATTAAGAGACAAATGAACAGTTTAAGCATCAATTTTTTAAATAATCAAATTAGCCAGTCTACAGGTATGAAGCTGGACTATTACAAGACTGATTTGCTCTCAGAAGCTTATCAATCAGTAATGGATAAAAATGGTATTAAAACATATGTTGATCTTGGTGTGATTGTTAAAAAGGATCAAGGTATTGTTGATCAGATATTTGCTGCATTAACTGTTAACTATACAACACTGTTCAGAGGAAGGAGTACTTGGCAATTCCTAAAAAATGAGTTGAGAAAAGATAAAGAGGAATTGAAAATACTGCATTTAGCATGTTCAACTGGGGAGGAAGTGATTTCTTCTGAAATACTCTTGCGCAGTATTGGTCGTAAAGCAAGCATTATCGCTAGTGATGTAGATAACGAAGCGGTTGATAAAGCTAAGTTGAGAGCTTATAATCCTAATGTTGAAAGTAGCTTTAGAAATGGACTAAATTCTTATGATTCGTCAATGCAATTTGGGTCTTTGTTCCATGTAAACGAAGATCGCTTGAAGGTTAAGACGGAGCTAATGGCAAACACTAAATTTGCTGTGCACGATGTGATAAACGAAATTCCTTGGAAAAACCAAGATATTGTTTTCTGTAGAAATATGTTAATCTACTTGGAGGAGAAGTATAAAACACTTGTCCTAGACAATATACATGCCTCTCTGAAAGATGGAGGATGGCTGGTTTTAGGGAATCTAGACGGTTTCTTGATTGAAGAAAACGATACTAGATTCCAAATTGTAGATGCTTCAGCGAAAGTTTACTCTAAACGCAGTTGAGCATTTCCATTTAACTGATGAAATACATTTTTCACTTGATCCATAAAATTTTCTCGACTTCCATTTAATCGTTTAGCCATTTGTAAGCTGTTCAAGTCAAAAGAGATACTATTCCTTTCAATATGTTGAATCTTTTCAATTCTGTCGATAGTAATGTTCCTCATTTTTACCTGCGTGTTGTCGTTCTGCAAAAAGAATTGAACGGTGCTGATCTCTGTGAATGTCTGACCCGTTGATTTGTTCTTCTTGATGTCAACATTTCGAATGATAAATCCGTTTTCCGTTTCCGTTTGAGTTGCAGATCCTTTACTGCTTGTAGTATTCCCAGATTGGGAAATGATGTGAAGAAAGTCTTTTCTGCTTTTTATCAGTCTTTTTCTGATAGATGAAATGTCCTTCTTTTCTACCTCGTAGTTTAAATTAGCGATTTGAGACTCATTTTTACTTCCAAAGAAAGCACTAAGAGCCGACTCTACGTCGAATCGCTTGTTCGTTAAATTACCCATAATATTACCTTCTATTACCTTAACTTCAAGTTAGTAAAGTAAATAGCTGTTTATCAGGTCGTTATGTGTTTGTTTATCCAATAGTTTTTGTTAATAACTATGGCTTTGGAGATTCGTTTACAACGGTTAAGTTTCAGTTTGTCAGCGGATTAAGCTGTTTATGGATTCTTGAATTATTTTGTACTTATCAACGATCATAAAGTGACTTCCTCCCGGAATAACAACATCTGCTTGAACATTTTTAACCGGAATGATACGATCTTCACTACCATGAATTTGTATGCCGTTTTCCATTTTAGGGCTTCTCCATTTTAAACATTGAATGGTAGCCCATTTCAAAAAACTAAGTGAGGTGTCTTCAAGAATTCTTTTTAAAACAGCTTTGCTTTTTTTGTTTTTGATACCAAATAGGGCATAGGTGAAAGGGTTGTTTTGAAGGAATTTGCCCGGTAAGAGATATTGTAATTGAAAAAATCCAAGAACTCTGTACAGTTTTGGCATTTGCTTATGACCATTCAAGGAACTAATAAGGATGACTTTTTCTGTAGGGACTAATTTTGCAATTTCTTGAGCTATGAATCCTCCAAAAGAAAGACCGATTAAGATTATCGGTTTACTTTGATCTATTTGAGGAATTAGTGTTCTCGCATATTCTTCTAGGGTATCGGACTTCTTGTGATCAGTCCAACTAATATGCTTAAAAGAAAAAGGGAATGACAATCGTTGAAAAACCCTATGGTCCACTCCTAATCCACTGATTAGATAAATGATTGGACTTTGGTCATCACTTGTCATTCCCTTTTTTAAAGATTTATTCGTTTGCTTTGAACGATGGTATTCCTGTTACATCCATACCTGTGATTAGTAAGTGGATATCGTGAGTCCCTTCATAAGTGATAACCGATTCTAGATTCATCATATGACGCATAATTGGATAATCACCTGTGATTCCCATACCTCCATGAATTTGTCTAGCTTCTCTAGCGATAGTTAATGCCATATCAACATTGTTTCTTTTCGCCATCGAGATTTGAGCAGTAGTTGCTTTGTCTTCATTTCTCATTGTACCTAATCTCCAAGCCAACAATTGAGCTTTAGTGATTTCAGTAATCATTTCAGCCAATTTCTTTTGAGTTAACTGATAAGCGGCAATTGGTCTGTCGAACTGAATTCTTTGAAGAGAATATCTTAACGCAGAATCATAACAATCCATAGCAGCTCCAATTGTTCCCCATGCAATACCGTATCTAGCTGAATCTAAGCATGATAATGGTGCGCCAAGTCCTGATCTACCTGGAAGTAAGTTTTCTTTAGGAACCTTTACGTTATCAAATACCAACTCACCTGTTGCTGAAGCACGTAAAGACCATTTTCCATGAGTTTCAGGAGTTGAGAAACCTTCCATTCCTCTTTCAACTACCAACCCCCAAATACGACCTTCTTCATTTTTTGCCCAAACTACAGCGATATCTGCAAATGGAGAATTTGAAATCCACATTTTAGCACCATTCAATAAATAATGGTCTCCCATATCCTTGAAGTTAGTTACCATACCACTTGGATTAGATCCATGATCTGGTTCCGTCAAACCGAAACATCCCATCATTTCACCTGTAGCCAACTTAGGTAAGTATTTCATTTTTTGCTCTTCGCTACCATACTTATAAATAGGGTACATAACAAGAGACGATTGAACAGAAGCCGTTGAACGTATTCCAGAATCACCTCTTTCAAGTTCTTGCATGATTAAACCGTAAGAAATTTGGTCTAATCCAGCACCTCCATATTTTGCAGGGATGTAAGGCCCAAAAGCACCTATTTCACCCAAGCCTTTTAATAAATGCTTTGGGAATTCAGCTTTTTGTGCGGCATCTTCAATAATTGGAGAAACTTCTTTCTTTACCCAATCACGAGCTGCATCTCTAACCATTTTATGTTCGTCTGTTAAAAGATCGTCAACATTATAATAATCGTGTCCTTGAAATTGATCTGTAGCCATATGTTTTTATTTCTTGATATAACAAATTTAATAGAAAATTGATTACATTTCAGGTATACAATTATATACTATTAAAAGGATTATCAACATGAAAAAAGTCATACTTACGATCGCAAGTTTTTATACACTAACATTAGTTTTAAATGCTTTTACGGCTGGAGCTCCGGCTGGAAATTCAGGTGCGCCAAACGATAGTACTTGTGCGGCTTCATGTCATAATACCACTAACGTGGGAGATGTTTCGTTTACAACCGACATCCCTTCTGAAGGTTATACGCCAGGAGAAACATACAATATAACTATCACTGGTTCTACTGCAACTTCGCAGAAATACGGATTCCAACTTGCTGTTAGAGGAGGAATTGATATGAATACAGCTATAGGAACGCTTATTTCTGACGCAGGACTTACTACTAAGTTTACAAGTTCTGATAACAAGGATTATTTAACTCATAATGGTGCATTGATCGCTTCTGAAGGTTCATGGAGTTTTCAATGGACGGCTCCAACAGCGTATACAGGTACAGCAACTTTTTATGCAGCGATGATTGCTGCTGATGGTGCGAACGGTCAAGCTGGAGACGAAGGTTTGTCTGGATCTTTAGTTGTTGAAGAGCATAGTACAACTTCGGTTCAAGCGAGTTTTGCTTCTGAGTTATCGGTATACCCACAAATGGTTACAGAATCATTTTTTATTGAAAACGCAAAAGGAAAAGTATATCAGGTTTATAGTTTGAACGGACAATTAATTGTTTCAGGAACAATTAACTCTGAAAGAGAAGAGATTTCTTTAAATACGACTTCTGGTACATATGTTGTTAACGTTGAAGGTGAAACAAGAAAAATTATTAAGCTTTAATTTATGAAGGTTTATTTGTCCTTATTTGTTGTCCTTACCTTAATAGTAGCTTGCACCAAAGATAAGTTTGAAGGAACTGTTACCAACGTTGAATTTTGTGATAGTTTAAGTCCAACTTATCTAAGTCACGTTAAAGATATCGTGGATGCCAGTTGTGCAGTTTCTGGTTGTCATACGGTAGGTTTTTCGTCAGGAGATTTTACTTCTTTTGGAACGATAGAACCATATATTCATGACGGGAAGTTAGAAAACAGAGCGGTGACGTTGAAGGATATGCCACCCTCATGGTCTCAAATCGATACATTAACGGCAGAAGAATTTGAAATTTTAAACTGCTGGTTAAACAGTGGTTCACCAAGAAATTAGAATATGAAATTATTAGTACTATGTCTAGCTGTGATGTTTGGAATGTCACTGAATGCTCAAGTTTATAAACAAACATCAAGTGAAGTTCACTTTTTTTCTGAAGCTCCTTTAGAAAATATTGAAGCAACAAATAAAGACTCCAAAGCGATTTTAAGAACTAAGGACAGTGCATTGGTTGTTGTAATAACAAACCTGGCATTTAGATTTGAAAAGCCTTTGATGGAAGAACATTTTAATGAAAATTACATGGAGTCAGAAACGTATCCTTATTCTTCTTTTAAGGGGAAAGTAGTTTCTGGAATGGATTTTTCAAAAGATGGTACTTACGAAGTAGAGGTTAAGGGTATGTTTGAAGTTCATGGTGTAAAAGAAGAGAAGTCTTTCAAAGGAAGTATGACAAAATCGGGGAATAAGATTAGTTTTTCAGCATCTTTTATGATGCATGTAAAGGACTATAAAATCAAAGTGCCAACCATGTATGTGAAGAACATAGCAGAGGATGTTAAGGTTGATTTGAAATTTGAATTGAAGAAATCATGATAAGATATAAACTGATTCTTGTATTCCTTGGAATGTCATGTTTGACGTTTGCTCAAGATGATTTGATGGATGACTTGATGTCTGAAGCCGATAGTGAGCTAAGTCAGGATGTAATAGCAACTTTTAAGTCGACTTATCTGATTAATGCGAATACCATTGAAATGGTAAAAGCAAAGACATTAGATTTTAGAATCACGCATCGTTTCGGAAATATTGGAGGTGCCGCAGGTGGTGGAATTCATACTTTATACGGATTTGATGTTGCTCAAAATGTTAGATTTTCATTCGACTATGGAATTTCAGATAAATGGATGATTGGATTTGGTAGAAGTAAAACCAAAGAGCATCTTGATTTTTCAACGCGTTATAAACTAGTTCAGCAGAGTAAAACAAAACCAGTAACAATGGTTTGGTTTTCTGGAATGGGATTAACTCCGATGAGAAATATTGATTCTCGTTATGATCAATTCTTACATCGATTATCATTTGCACATCAGTTAATTATCGCAAGAAAATTCAACAAGAAGCTTTCTTTAGAGGTTTTACCTACATACATGTATAGAAATCAGGTAGGCTTAAGTGAGAACCCGGATAACAATGCACAAGACGAAAATGGTTTGTTTGCTTTGGGAATGGCAGGAAGATATAAGTTAGGTTCTCGTGTATCTATTGTTGCGGAGTACTTTTATAATTTTTCTGAGTTCCGTCAAAACAATACAGCAACACCTTACTACAATCATTTTGGATTAGGTTTAGAAGTGGAGACAGGAGGACACGTTTTTCACTTGAACTTGACAAATAGTTCTGGAATTATACTCAATGATTTCTTGTCTGATACTTCGGATACATGGAGTAACGGTGGTTTTAAGTTTGGATTTAATATTTCTAGAGTATTCAATATCGGTAAGTAATGGTTGAGAGTTTAATCAATAATAAACTGGATTCTATTTTTATAGTATTTTTATTGGTTTTTGTTTTTCTAGGTTTCCTTATCCAGCAACATTCCAAGTTATTTTTATATTACCTAAAAGCTACTTTTAGTCCTAAGATTCAGGTCTTTCAAAGAGATGATACGCAGTCTGGAAGGAACATTGGTTTTGGATTAGACTTATTTGCGGTGCTTAGCTTTTTCATTTTTTACATTGCTTTTTTGAGTGAAACTTCCAGTATAAACTATTGGTTGCTTACATTAATGTTAGTGTATTTAATCTGGGGTAAAAGATTGGTGGTATACGGATTATCTCATTTGTTTGAAGAAGATAAACTAGGATTTAGTCACATTACTCAACTTCAAGTGAACAATAGAGTCACTGGAATGATCGTGTTCCCATTAGCATTCATGGCGTATTATGCTATGCCTAATGTTTCAGCTATATTCGTTTATGCAGCGCTCATCTTTTTAATTTTACAGTTCGTCGTGCGTTTTGTGAAGTTATTGTTAACAAGCTTTAGGGCTGCGGAATTTCCTTTTTACATATCATTTACCTACCTTTGCACCCTAGAAATTTTGCCAATACTTATGATTTATAAGTATCAAGGTGAATAACCCACTAAAAAGAAAGAGTTGTGAGCGTTAAAAGTATTTTGGTTTCCCAACCGAAGCCATCAAACGGTAAGTCTCCTTATAATGATTTATCTGAAAAGTATAATCTAACGGTAGACTTTAGGTCATTTATCCATGTAGAAGGATTAGATGTACAAGAGTTTCGTCAGCAAAAGGTAAAGATAGAAGAGCATACAGCAGTTATATTCACTAGTAGAAAAGGAGTTGATTTCTTCTTTAAAATGTGTGAAGAAATGAGAGTGAAAGTTTCTGATTCGATGAAGTATTTCTGTATGTCTGAAGCTGTTGCTTTATACTTACAGAACTATGTAGTTTATAGAAAAAGAAAAATCTTTCATGGTAAAACAAGGTTCGTAGATTTAATTGATACGATCAAAAAACACAAGGATGAAAAGTTCTTATTACCATGTTCTGATATTTTAAAGCCAATTATTCCTGAATTATTAGAGAAGGAGAGCATCAATTATACTAAGTCAATTTTATACAGAACAGTTTGTTCTGATTTATCTGATTTAGAGGATGTTTCATATGATATATTGGTTTTTTATTCACCAGCAGGAATAGAGTCTTTATACAAGAACTTCCCTGATTTCGTTCAGAATAAAACAAAGATTGCTTGTTTTGGTGAAACGACTAAGAAGGCAGTTGAAAAAGCTGGTTTGTCTGTTGATATTCATGCGCCAAATCCTAAGTATAGATCAATGACAATGGCCATTGATAGCTATTTAAAGGCATTTAACTAGAATAATATCTAGTAAGTTTATATATAAGAGTTTGTCTGGAAAGACAAACTCTTTTTGTTTGTAAATTTGTCTAATCACCATTCTCCATCAGATTATCGAAACGACTACACTAAATAAAAGTCAAAAGCTAAAGAGCAAGATTGAAACTGCAGACCTTTTCAAGGAGGGGACTAAAGTTCATTCTTACCCGCTATTAATGTACTATCAAGAACATGAAGAAGGGAGAAAGCTAATGGTGAGTGTTTCAAAGCGATTGTACAACAGAGCTGTAGACCGAAATCTGGTCAAAAGAAAATTGAGAGAATTGTATAGATTGAATCAAAACATTTTTACGACAAATCACCGATTGGCTTTGGTTTATGTTGGTAAAAGTCTGGAGGATCTAGAATTACTTCCTAGAAAGTGGGAAAAGCTGATGGTTAAACTTGAAGCTTCAAAGAATGCTGAATAAGATTGTTTCTAAAGTTTTCTTGTTTTTTGTGTGGTTTTACCAAAATACAATCTCCCCTTTATTAGGTGCTAATTGTAGATATAATCCAACCTGTTCGGCATACGCTCAGGAAGCAATCAAAAAGCACGGACCCTGGAAAGGATTTTATTTATCAGTTAAAAGGGTAGGATCCTGTCACCCATGGGGAGGATCAGGTCATGATCCTGTTCCATAATGAAATAGGAATAAATTTAATTTAAAAAGGCTGTCTTTTTAGACAGCCTTTTTTTGGGTCATCAATCCCATTTTAAATCAATCAAATCAACAAGCATAATTGTTAACACACCTAGAAGACGAGCAAGTTTTAGATTGGTTGCCTCTAAGTTGAAATTCGTCGATATTTTATTTGATTTCAGCTACTGTCAATTCTATTGCATTTTATGACTTAATAATTGCGTAAATTCGCAGTTCAAATTGGCTGTATCATGAGTGATGAAATTAAACACGAGTGCGGGTTAGCACTAATCAGATTAAGAAAACCATTACAGTATTACGTAGAAAAGTATGGTACTTCTTTGTATGGGTTGAAAAAGCTTTACTTGCTTATGGAAAAGCAACACAATAGAGGGCAAGATGGTGCCGGTGTTGCAACGATTAAGTTTGATACTCCTCCAGGGAAAAGGTATATCTCTAGAAAAAGATCTAATTCGAATAAACCTATTCAAGATATATTTCAATATATCAATGAGAAGTTTGTTCAAGCACATAAGGAAAATCCAAACTATGATAAGGATCCAGAATGGTTGAAAGACAATTATGGGTTTACAGGTGAGCTTTTGATGGGACACTTAAGATATGGTACGTTTGGTGGACAAAGTATAGAACATTGTCATCCATTTTTAAGACAAAATAACTGGAAGTCAAGAAACTTAGTATTGGCAGGAAACTTCAACATGACAAATGTTGATGAGTTATTTGGATTACTTGTTGAATTAGGGCAACATCCAAAGGAAAAAGCTGATACCGTAACATGTCTTGAAAAGATTGGTCATTTCTTAGATGAGGAGAATCAAGAATTATTTGAACAATACAAAAATGAAGGATTCACCAATCGTGAGATTTCTGAGAAAATCGCGAATAACATTGACATAGAAAAGATTTTAAAGAAGTCTACAAGTGATTTTGATGGTGGATATGTGATGGGAGGATTAATTGGACACGGAGATGCCTTTGTGACTAGAGACCCTTCAGGAATCAGACCGGCTAGTTACTATGTTGATGATGAAATAGTAGTAGTTGCTTCTGAAAGAGCTGCTATTCAAACTGCTTTTAATGTTGGTGCAGAAAGTATTCAGGAAATTAAGCCTGGTTATGCAGTAATTATTAAAAGAGATGGTACGGTTAATGAAACTCAAATCCTTGAGCCTAAGAAAAGGTTAGAGTGTTCTTTTGAAAGGATTTACTTTTCA
>CBFIFL010000018.1:0-44945 GCA_965661855.1 Flavobacteriales bacterium | reverse complement strand
CCTGATAAACCTTCTCTATACAAGGCAAATACCATAGCCAAATACACCAAAGCGGTTCCAGCATCTTCCTGAACAATAATGGTAAAGCATGGAATTAATACAATAGCGAAAGAGACAATCTTTGTCTTAATATCTTCAAATTGAATATTCAACGTGGATAGGTATTTAGCTAAAGCTAGCGCCGTTCCAAACTTTAAGAATTCAGAAGGCTGCAGACGCATAAAACTAATGTCAATCCACGATTTTGCTCCACCAACTTCTACTCCTATCACGAATACGGATAATAATAAAACAAATAAGACACCGAAGATGGGGTAAGCCAAACTGGTAAAGAATTTAGAATCTAGGATTAGTAAAACCCCTCCAAGCACAAGCGAAAGGATAATCCATGTAAACTGCTTTCCGTAGAATCTAGAGAAATCAAAAATATTGATATCCTCTCCTTGATAAGAAGCTCCCATGATGTTAATCCAACCGAACAAAACCAAGACCAAGTAAATACCAATGGTCAGCCAATCTAATCCTGCTAAAATGCTGTTCGACTTATTCTTCAACTTGTACATCCATTAAATCAGCATCTAGAATGTATTGCTCTAGACTCTGACGATTAACATTTCCTTTTAAATACTTTTCTACCAACAACGAAGCTATTGGAGCTGCCCACAATCCTCCTGCTCCTGCATTCTCTACATAAACAGCAATGGCAATTTTAGGATCATCCTTAGGCGCAAAACATATAAACACCGAGTGATCTTCTCCATGCGGGTTTTGCGCTGTACCTGTCTTTCCACAAACTTCTATCCCTTCAATTCTAGCTCTTCCTGCTGTCCCTCCTCTTTTCTCAACTACCCATTGCATTCCCTCGTGAACCAAATCAAAATGTTTCGGATCTACCATTACTTTTTTAGGAGTGGTATACGATTCTATAATACTATCAGCCAATACCTCATCATACTCCCCTTCTAAAGACTTCAATAGGTGAGGTTGGTAGTATGTCCCTTTGTTTGCTATAATAGCTGCCAGATTAGCCATTTGCATGGGCACAACCAATAACTCTCCTTGCCCTATAGACAGTGAGTAAATAGTTGTGTATCCCCAACGCGAACGATAGTAACGATCATAATAAGATGACGTTGGTACACTTCCTCTTTTCTCATAAGGTAAATCAACCCCTGTTCGTTGTCCTAAACCAAAGCTCAACACGTATTCTCTCCATGACTCGAATCCTAGCTTAGTATCCTCAAAGTGATTACTTGATTTATTTTGATTAATCATTGCCTTGTACAAATTCCAGTAATATGGATTACAAGAATGCATAATCGATTGAGGTAGATTCAAAGGATTATCATGATTATGACACCCCACCAAATTCTTATTACACTTGTATTTCGTACTCCACCAACCTACTCCCATATCTTGGGCTACAGCAGCTTGAAGTGGTTTAAAAATAGATCCAGGAGGGTACCTTGCCTGAATAGCTCTATTGTAAAACAGCTTATTCTTGTTCCTTGCAATCTTACCGTAATTCTCTCCATACTTTCTTCCAACTAACAGAGACGGATCATAAGCAGGACTAGATAAAAGCGTCAACACTTCTCCTGTAGAAGGTTCAATAGCAACGATACTTCCTTTTTTGTTTTGCATTAATTTTTCAGCGTATTGCTGTAAATCAATGTCTAATGTTGTAATCAGATTTGCTCCTGGAACTGAAGGAATATCATTCGCTCCTTCTTTGTAACTCCCTTGAACATTTGAATGGACATCTCGAAGAATAAACTTTCTTCCCTTCTGTCCTCTTAATAGATACTCATACTGCTTCTCAATTCCACTCTTACCTAAATAATCACGTGGAGCATAGTACTTACTGGTATCTTTCTTAATCTCTTTTTTATTCACCTCTCCCAAATAACCAAGCACGTGTGCGGCGGTTCTACTTGGATAAGATCGAACGGTTCTTGGACGAATTCTAAAACCTTTCAGTTTATAAAGTTCTTCTTTGATTTTCACGAAGTCACGCCCCGTGATCAACTCCATGAAAACATCCTCTGTCTTCGCGTTTTTATTCTTCTTGACTATACGCCTGATTCGTTTCGAAAACTCCGCTGTATCCATCTCTAGGATTTCACAAACGGCCAAAGTATCGATCCCTTTTAACTTCTTCGGGATGACCATTAAATCGTAAGCGAGGTTATTGTTAACCAATACCTTTTTGTTTCGATCTAAGATGATACCTCTTGCAGGGTAATCCACTAAAGCTTTGGTTGCATTACCAATTGCTTTTTCGAAATAAACATCAGAAAACAGCTGTAAATAGCTTAACCTGAAAATAAAAATCAGACCAATAACTACGAATATCCCTCCAACGACAAACTTTCTATCTGCAAAGTTTTGCTTCATCGTCTACGTTTCTTTTGGATGAAAATGTATTGGAATGAAATCATCAAAATCAATGTAAAGACCGAACTAAACAATCCTTTCAATAGAGACGGGAACAATGATGACCATTTAAACGATTCTATGAAAAACAGATAAAAGTGATGAATCCCAACAATGATACCAGTGAAGATTAAATAATTACTTAGTCCTAAACTAAAAACAGAAATACCATCGCCCTCTTCATGTCCCTCTAAAGGCTTCGTAATATTGATCATGACATTTCTTGTGAACATGGCTAAAACAGATGCTCCAGCATGCCAACCAGCAGTATCACTGAACACATCTACCATAAAACCTACAACAAAAGCAATAGCCAGTGTCAACGTTTTATTCGTGTTAAAAGGCAACATACAAATAAGGAAGACATATAAATAAGGATTCGCATACGTTTGAAACGCTACATGATTAAGCACTAAAACCTGAGCTAAAATGATAGCTAAGGCAAGTAATATATATTTAGGCCATGTAAACTTCATTCAGCAAATTCATTTTCTAATGCTTCCCATTCTTCACGCATTAAGTTCTTCACCACTAATACGTTGTTTACTTGAGAATAATCTGTGAATAATTTCAATGTCACTTTTAAACTGGATGTTTCTGGAAGTTCTTCTACCTCGGTAACAACACCCACTCGAACTCCTTTCGGGTATTTCTTAGAATAACCACTAGTTTCTAAAGTATCTCCTGGAAACACTTTTGCGGTAATTGGAATATCAACGATATGAGCATGGTATGCATCTAAACCTTCTTGATTATTCCAACTTACGGTTCCAATCTGTTTGTTTCTTATAATATGGACATCCAAATTATACTTGGTATTGATAATGGGTACAACCGTTGAAAAATGTTCTGAAACATCCTTGGTAATCCCTACCACGCCCAACGGACCAATTACTGCTTGATCAGGAAAAACACCGTTTCCCTTTCCTTTATTAATCGTTAAATAATTGTTCTTTCTATGGATCGAAGCATTGATCACCTTGGCACTTGAGAATATATATTGTTGTTGATACAAAGTATCATCCTTCAAAATATAATCGCCTTGCATTTTCAATAAAGAAGCATCACTTAAGCCTTCTAATCGAGCATTCTCTTGAGTCAAACGAATGTTTTCGTCGCTCAGTTGAAAGTAATTTTCAACATTACTTACAGCCTCGTACATGTTTCCCGAAACAGCATTCGCCGAATTGATAAACGTTGCCTTTTGGTAGTAATGAGATTGAATGTAAATCGCTAATGCGAACACCTGCAAAAACAGGAACAAAAACAGATAGTGAAACCTAACAAAGAATCGTATCAGATTTTGCATTCGCGGTAAGCAATGAAGCTATTAATTGATTAAAAAAGTAAAATTGTCGTAGTTATTCAAAGCAATTCCTGTACCTCTAGCAACAGCTCTAAGCGGATCATCAGCAACATGAACAGGTAACTTTGTTTTTTGAGCGATACGTTTATCTAAACCTCTTAACATTGAACCACCTCCAGCTAAGTAAATACCAGTTCTGTAGATATCTGCAGAAAGTTCTGGTGGAGTCATTTCTAAGGCATTTAAAATAGCCGTTTCAACCTTACCAATTGATTTATCTAATGCATGAGCAATCTCATCATAAGTAACAGTAATCTCCTTAGGAATACCAGTCATTAAATCTCTACCGTGCACAGCATAATCCTCAGGTGGATTTTCTAATTCTGGTATAGCAGCACCGATTTTAATTTTGATTTTCTCAGCCGTTCTTTCACCAATTAAGATGTTGTGCTGACGTCTCATGTACTCTTCGATGTCTTTTGTAAAATCATCTCCAGCAACTCTAATCGACTTATCACAAACGATACCTCCTAATGCAATTACAGCAATTTCAGATGTACCTCCACCTATATCAATGATCATGTTACCCATTGGCTCTTCAACATCGATACCAATACCGATTGCTGCTGCCATAGGCTCTTGAATCAACTTAACGTCTCTTGCTCCAGCATGCTCTGCCGAATTAATTACCGCTCTCTTCTCTACCTCTGTAATTCCAGATGGAATACATATTACCATTCTAGTAATAACTTTTCCAACAACAGATTTTTTTCCTTGATTAATCATTCCAATGAATGATTTGATCATATCCTCTGCAGCTTCGAAATCAGCAATTACACCATCCTTTAACGGACGAATTGTTTTGATGTCTTCATGGGTTTTTCCATGCATTTGCATCGCGCGTTTTCCAACTGCCTTTGTCTCTCCATTACGACGATCACGTGCAATAATTGAAGGTTCATCAACAACTACTTTATCATTGTGAATGATCAAAGTATTCGCTGTCCCCAAATCAATAGCAATCTCTTGCTTTAAAAAATCGAATAAGCCCATGTCTAAATTTACTTTAGTATCCTTGGTGAAAGGGATTTACCCATTCATTTTTATTAACAATATTAATGTTTGAAATGACGATTACCTGTCATTACCATCGCCATCCCGTTAGCATCACAAAAATCAATTGAATCTTGATCTTTAATTGATCCTCCTGGTTGGATTACAGTTTTAACACCTTCGTTACTCGCTAACTCAACACAGTCAGGGAATGGGAAGAATGCATCTGAAGCCATAACAGCTCCGTTTAAATCAAAGTCAAAAGACTTTGCTTTAACCACTGCTTGTCTTAAGGCATCAACTCTAGATGTTTGTCCAGTACCACTAGCTAACAACTGCTTTCCTTTAGCAAACACAATCGTATTTGATTTAGTATGCTTAACCAATTTATTAGCAAAAATTAAGTCTTCAATTTTCTCATCAGCCGGAGCTAATTTCGTTGCTGTTGTAAAGTCTGAAGAAGATTCTAATCTTAAATCTTTATCCTGCTCTAAAACACCATTTAAAATGGTTCTGAATTGCTTATTAGGTAATTCAACTGGTTTTTGAACTAATATTACTCTGTTCTTCTTTTGCTTTAATACCTCTAATGCATCAGCATCATATTCAGGAGCAATTAAAACTTCAAAGAATATTTTTTGAATTTCTTCTGCAGTAGCCTTATCTACTTTTGCATTGGTAATTAGAACTCCTCCAAATGCAGATACAGGATCTCCTGCTAATGCATCCTTCCAAGCCTCTAAAACAGTTGGTCTTGAAGCTACACCACAAGCATTGTTATGCTTAAGTACAGCAAATGTTGTTTCTTCGAAATCTCCGATTAAGTTAACCGCTGCATCAACATCTAACAAGTTGTTGTACGATAACTCTTTACCATGTAATTGATCAAACATTTCATTCAACTTACCATAAAAAGTACCTTCTTGATGAGGATTCTCTCCATATCTTAAAGTCTTAGACTCATGAATAGATTGCTTGAACAATCCTGCTTCACCGTCAGCGAAATAGTTGAAAATTGCTGTATCATAATGAGAAGAGATTGAGAATGCATCTTTAGCAAATGACTTTCTGTCTTCCATTGTAGTCTCACCATTCTTCTCGTTTAAAAGATCCAATGTCTTACCATATTGATCTCTAGATGAAACGATTAATACATCTTTAAAGTTTTTAGCAGCAGCTCTAATCAAAGAAATACCACCTATATCAACCTTCTCTATAATATCTTGCTCTGAAGCTCCTGAAGCGACCGTTTCTTCAAACGGATATAAATCAACGATTACTAAATCAATTTCTGGAATTGCGAACTCCTCTAATTGAGCTACATCTGAATCATTCTCTCTTCTTGATAATATTCCTCCAAAAACTTTTGGATGTAAAGTTTTTACTCTTCCTCCTAAAATGGAAGGATAAGAAGTTAAATCTTCAACTCTTTGTACAGCAATTCCCTCTCCCTCGATAAAAGCTTGAGTTCCTCCTGTTGAATATATATCTACTCCTAAGTCGTTTAATTTCTT
Organism: Flavobacteriales bacterium; assembly: GCA_965661855.1. Lineage (GTDB taxonomy): Bacteria > Bacteroidota > Bacteroidia > Flavobacteriales_C > CBFIFL01 > CBFIFL01. Next base: position 38,636 of record CBFIFL010000018.1, on the reverse strand, counting down.
AACAATCGGACCTAAGTTATCCTTGTAAAAAACTGAAATTAACGCACTTTTTATCTTTTTCGTAGCCATGCTTAGATTGGTTAAATTGATTAAGCTACAAAGGTCTCATTTTCTGGTAAAGCGAGCAATTTTGAAGCAGCTCAAAAGAAGGGATTTATTAACATTTTTTTAACGAAAACAGTCAATATCAAATCAATTGCATTTTCAATTAAAAGAAACGCAGCTGTTAATTTATAAGAGAGCACCTAAGATCAATAAACCCAAAAGAAACAAGCTTATCATAAAGTCCCTAAAATTAACTTTTCTCTTTTTATCCTTCTTGTTGTATTCATCTGAGCTTCTTAAGAATAAGATAAAATCTTGTTTAAAAACAACTCTATGAAGATAGCCTACTCCTTCTACAATTAAGGAGTATGGTAAAACCAGCACTAAAAGCACTCCTCCTTTATAAATCGATGCGCTCTCTAAATAATAAGAGTATAAAACTCCAGAAAGACCAATAATAAAACTAGCTATCACGATTAGGTAATCAATGACTCTATTATAAGAGTATCCTTGTCGATTAAGCAGAAACACGATACTAGGTAACACAAAAAGAATATTTAACCACTCCATTTTAAGTCTTTCTCTTTTTCTTTTTTGCGGCTGGAAACAGAAGGTTGTTCAAGATCAAACGATAACCTGGTGAATTTGGAAACAAATTTAAATCCGTTGGAGGATCGCCAACGTAATGGGTATGATCTTCTGGATCATGACCTCCGAAGAAGGTCCAAGTTCCTTTTCCGAAACTACCATGGATGTATTTCGCTGTGTTGATTGACTTCGTTTCTCCTAATACCAACACATCCGATCGTAACGTCTCTTTTCTAAAAGAAGTGGTTTGTCCCATAAAGCCTTTAATCACGCTTTCATGATTCTGATTCAACATGGTTGGCACTACATCCCATTTGGCAGAAAACTCAAACAAAGTAAACATGTCATGAGACTCTCTTGCTCCAACAAATTGACGATGCTTCTGAGACCCGTCAATATCTGAAAACTCATACACAGCAGGATTATTAACTAAAGTGTAATCTTTGAAAGCAAAACCATTCATGTAATTCAACTGTGATTGAGCATTCGGATTGGATCTATCTCCATCAAACATCGTTTCACATATATCGACTTGACTTGCGGCTAATGCTATATCGTATGAATCAGTTGCCGCGCACATGGCAAACATGAATCCACCACCTGAAACGAACTCCTTGATCTTATTGGCCACAGAAAGTTTTAAATCTGATACTTTCTCAAAACCTAACTTACTTGCCATTGCTTCATTCACTCTGACCGTTTCTTTATACCAGGCTTTGTTTCTATTGGAAGACCAAAACTTTCCGTACTGACCAGTAAAATCCTCATGATGAAGATGTAGCCAGTCATATTTAGGTAAATCACCTCTTACAATTTCTTCGTCATAAACAACCTCATATGGAATCTCTGCATATGTCAAAACCAAAGTCACTGCATCATCCCAAGGAAGTTTGTTCTTTGGTGAATAGACTGCAACTGTTGGTGCTTTCTCTAACTTAACTACGTCTTGATTTACCTCCGGATTAGCTATTTCTTGCTGAATTAAACCATATTGAGCATCTGCTATTAATTCATAAGATACTCCTCTGATAATCAATTCATCTTCAATACTTTTCTGATAACTGATGACAAAACTACCTCCTCGATAGTTCAACAACCAATCAACAGTGTTCTCTTTCTCCAAAGACCAAAAGGCTATTCCGTAAGCTTTTAAATGATTTTTTTGCTTCGCATCCATGGGAATCAAAAGCATTGAAGCTTTAAGTCCAACAGAAAACAATAAGCCAATAAGGACTAGTCTAAAACGGAACATCATCATTATCTCCGAATTCATTTTCATCTTCATTCATTCTTGAAGAGAATGTTTTATTTCCAAAGAAATCATCTTGCTCTTCTGAACTTGCTTCACCTTCTTGGAATGGCATTAACTCATCACCATCAAGGTTACTGAATTTTGCTAAGTGAGGTGTAAACTTCAATGGAACAGTATCTAGACCTCCATTTCTATGTTTTGCAATAATGATTTGACCAGTACCCCTTAAATCCCTACCGTCTTCATCTTCGGTAATGTTATAGTATTCTGGACGATAAACGAAGGTTACCATATCGGCATCCTGCTCAATCGCTCCAGATTCCCTTAAATCGGATAACTGTGGTTTTTTATCTCCACCTCTAGTTTCAACCGCACGAGATAACTGTGATAAGGCAATTACCGGAACACTCAATTCCTTTGCAATCATTTTTAATGATCTAGAAATCGTAGAAATCTCTTGTTCTCTGTTTCCACCATCACCACCAGCAGTCATCAACTGCAAGTAGTCAATTACAATCATCTGAATATCATGCTGCTGCTTCAGACGTCTTGCTTTTGCTCTCAATTCAAACACCGACAAACCAGGTGTATCATCAATAAACAATGGTGCTTCAGATAATTTCTTCACTTTGGCATTCAACTGCTCCCATTCGTGCATTTCCAAAGTACCTTTCTTCAGCTTTTCAGCAGATAATTCTGTTTCCGCTGCAATCAAACGAGTAACCAACTGTACGGATGCCATCTCCAAAGAGAACACAGCAACAGGCTTTCCAAAATCAACAGCTGCATTTCTAGCAATCGAAAGTACAAATGCTGTCTTTCCCATTCCAGGACGAGCAGCAAGAATAACTAAATCTGAAGGTTGCCATCCAGCAGTTAAAGCATCTAATCGATGGAATCCTGTAGGAACTCCTGTAACACCTTCTCCTTTTTCAGCAGACTCTTCAATTTTTTGCTTTGCCATACCTATCAAGTCCGCCATGGAATCATAACTCTTACGAATATTTCCTTGTGCAACTTGAAATAATTGGGCTTCAGCTTTATCTAATAAATCAAATACATCCGATGTTTCATCAAAGGCATCCCTGATTACTTCACCTGAAATTTTAATTAATTCTCTTTGTATACTTTTTTGAAGGATAATTCTAGCGTGATATTCAATGTTAGCTGCGGAAGCAACTTTGTTGGTTAGCTGTGAAATATAAATGGGTCCACCAACTATATCCAAAGCTCCATCAGTTCTAAGCTGATTCACAACTGTAGCCATATCAATAGGCTCAGAAGCTTGAAACAGATTAGTAATAGCTTTATAAATCCTTTGGTGAGCATCTTTATAAAAGCTTTCAGGCTTAAGAATATCAACTACAGCAGTCAACGCGTCCTTCTCAATCATCAAAGCACCCAGCACCGCTTCTTCAAGCTCAGGAGCTTGAGGTGGCAACTTCCCTTGTTCCAAAGGATTCACTGCTGGTTGATTTTTATTTTTGAAAGTCGTTCGACGCTTATTTTCCTCCATACCCAAATTTACAAATAGATGCCCATTTATAACGAACCTAATTCGCTTTCATTTTCAACAAGCTACTCAATCCCTTATCTTTAAGTGGATATTTCTACTTTCTTATGAAAAAACTAGCCCTATTTGTTTTAAGCTTAATGCTCTTATTCGCATGCAGTGACAAAGAACTAACTGTTGACGCAAGTATTTCACTCGATCAAAACAGCTATGAAGTAAGTGATACCATAATTGTCACTTTTGAGGGAAAATCAAATATCCCCCTAAATTATATCGAAGCCAAAATTCTGAATCCAGAACAAATTTCAGCTTCCCCAACTAGTACAAATGGAATCGATGGTAAAAAAGTGGAGGGCCAGTTACGCCTCACTTTTTTAGACCAATTTCATCAAAATGGAACCTACACTGTACAAGTAACTTTTGGTAGTTCAGACGATACACATAGAGAATATGCTGAATTCACTTTAAATACTGGAGCTGAGGATTTGAATGGTTTTTTAGTGTCAGAAACAACCCTTGGAAACTCCAACATTTATCTAATAAATCAGGATGGAAAGGAACTCATTACTAGTGAAGCTTATCCAATTGATTTGTTGGCTACGAATAACACTTACGACCAAGTATCTTATTCTTTCAATAATAATGAGTCGCTTAAAATCCACTCTATTCCTAATGGAAACATCTTGGATTATACTTTTACTTCCAACTCCAGTCGATTTTTCAGAGGAGGAGTTAGTGACGCAAGTCGCCACTATTTCTGTAATTCTGAGGCCAAAATCGTTACTAGTCCGATTGACGGTTCTACTATTAATGAAAATAAAATTGCTTCGTTTGAATTTGATCACATTACGGAAAAGGATGACTATTTATATGTAGCGGCTAAAAACACTCAGGGAAACTCTTTTCGAATATCTGTTATTGTGAAAAGCACCTTAGCTAGCCATCAAGATATTATCATGAATGAGGAAGTTCTAGACATTAAAAATTATGATGATCGAATTTTCGTTTTAACTGCTACAAAACTCTATGAATTAAATACTGATCAAATGAATTTAGATCAATTGTATAGTTCTACGAACATGACTTCTTTAGCAGGTATAAAAGGAGATATGCTATTCATTAATTCACCTGGAAAATACTTAAGCTTTAGTCTTTCTAGCTTTCTAAGTCAAGAAACTACTCACCAAGCTAATAATGTATTATTTGTCTCTAGTAATGATTGGATGGTATATAATTTTGCAACGTATGTTGAAGTCCTAGATTACAGCAGCTCAACTAGTTTATTTAGTTTCCCTTTTGATGGAACTGCGGTAGAAATGATAGAAATCAATTAAGACGTTTAATAATATTAAAGCATTGGATATGGAGCTTTTTATAGGTTTGTGTCCATGTCCTTGTACAAAGACTTAAGCCATCAAATAATTAACTGTTGCTTTGAAGTTCATAATTCAATAGGACCTGGATTTCTAGAAAAAGTTTACCAGGAAGCTCTTTGTGTAGAACTCAATGAATCCTTCTTAAACTTTGATAAAGAAGTTGAATTCCCTGTTATGTATAAGCAACAACACCTTGGGTTTAACTATAAAGCGGATATAGTCGTTGAAAACAAAATTATAGTAGAATTGAAAGCGCTATCATCACTTCAAGAAGTTCATACTTCTCAATGTATAAACTACCTTAAAGTCTCTGGATTGAAGGTTTGTTTACTAATAAATTTTGGTGGTAAATCTGTTGAGATCAAAAGGTTAGTAGGTTAAGTTTTATCCACAGATTCCGCAGATTATACAGATCATTACTTGCTATAGTAATTGTAAAAAAATCCGTGTAAACTGTGAAATCTGTGGACAAAAAAACTCCCCTCAAATTCTCAATCGCTCTTTTTACCGATTCTCTGTACTTAAACGAAAGCCAACAATGTATTATTTATAGCAAGTAATAATAAATTTTCATGGTAAATCAATTGAAATCAAAAGATTAGAAGGTTAAGTTTTATCCACAGATTTCACAGGTTACACAGATCATGCTTGCTATAGTAATTGTAAAAAAATCCGTGTAACCTGTGAAATCTGTGGACAAAAAAAAATTAAAAAACTCCTCTCAAATTCTCAATCGCTCGTTTTACCGATTCTGTATACTTAAACGTAAGCGCTAGTTTTCCGTTCTTCTCAGCTAAGGTAACTTTAGCAGGGTTTTCCTGAACGTAAGCCAATATCTTGGTAAATGTCTCTGACTGATAAAAAGGAGATTCCTGATTAGCCACAAAATAACAACGTTGAATTTCCTTTTTCAAGAACATTTTCTCAACTGCTAAATCTCTTCCTAACCACTTTAACCTCATCGTATCCATCAATTCATCAACAGATTCTGGTGCTGGACCAAATCGATCTTCAAGATCTTTCTTCCACTTTAACAAAGACTCCTCTGTATCACAATCATTCAATCTCTTATAGATAGATAACCTCTCAGCTACCTTGTTCACATAGGTCGCCTCAATTCGAACTTCTAAATCCGTATCAACTTGACACTCTCGAACCCAGTACTTTTTCTTTTTATTCTCTTCCTCAAATAACTCTTTAAACTCGTTCTCCTTCAACTCGTCCATAGCCTCTTCAAGGATTTGCTGATATGTTTCGTATCCAATATCAGTTATAAATCCAGATTGTTCAGCTCCCAGTAAATCTCCCGCTCCTCTGATATCTAAATCACGCATTGCAATATTAAATCCGCTACCTAAATCAGAGAATTCTTCTAATGCTCTTAATCTTTTTCTAGCGTCATCTGGTAAACTGTGCATGGGTGGTGCGACTAAGTAACAGAAGGCTTTTTTGTTAGATCTACCAACTCTTCCTCTCATCTGATGTAAATCACTTAAACCAAAGTTTTGAGCTGAGTTTATAATCATGGTGTTGGCATTAGAAACATCCAAACCTGATTCGATAATGGTTGTTGCTACCAAAACATCATACTGACCTTCAACGAAGTTCATCATTACCTCTTCCAGCTTCTTTCCTTCCATTTGACCATGACCAATACCTATCCTAGCATCTGGCAATAAACGCTGTAAAACTCCAGCTACCTCTGCTATATTTTGAACACGGTTATGAATAAAGAAGGCTTGACCTCCTCTGCTTAATTCATAACTCAAAGCATCTCTAATGATTTCCTCATTAAATGCTACAATCTGTGTATCAATCGGGTATCTATTGGGTGGAGGTGTATTAATTACACTTAAATCCCTTGCTCCCATTAACGAAAACTGAAGTGTTCTTGGGATTGGTGTAGCGGTTAAAGTCAATACATCTACATTAACCTTAACAGCCTTTATTTTTTCTTTTACACTAACTCCGAACTTCTGTTCTTCATCAATGATTAATAATCCTAAATCTTTAAAAGAGACATCTTTACCAACTATACGATGTGTTCCGATTAAGATGTCTACTTTACCATCTTCCACATCTTTCAATGTTTCTTTTGTTGCCTTAGATGACTTAAATCGATTCACATAATCCACTCGACAAGGGAAATCTTTGAACCTTTTCGAAAAGGTTCTAAAATGCTGAACAGCCAAAACAGTCGTTGGGACCATTATAGCAACTTGTTTTCCGTCAGCAACAGCTTTAAAAGCTGCTCTAATCGCAATCTCTGTCTTACCGAAACCAACATCACCACAAACTAACCTATCCATCGGATAAGGTTTTTCCATATCCTCTTTCACCGCAGCTGTTGTTGTTGCTTGATCAGGAGTATCTTGGTATAAGAATGATGCTTCTAGTTCATGTTGTAGATAAGTATCAGGAGCATATTCGAATCCTTCCTTAGCTCTTCTTTCTGCATAAACTTTGATCAAATCAAAAGCCAATTCTTTAACTCTTGATTTCGCTTTTTCTTTCTTCTTCTTCCACGTTTGCGTACCCAGTTTATTTATTGAAGGCTCTTTCCCTTCTTTCCCTGAGTACTTTGACACTTTATGTAAACTATGAATACCAACATAAAGGATATCACTGTTTCCATAAATCAAACGAATCGTCTCTTGTTTCTTACCATTAAAGTCTTGCGTCTCCAATCCATCGAAACGACCTATGCCATGATCAACATGTACTACATAGTCTCCTTTTTTCAGATCCGACATTTCCTTAATAGAAACGGCTTGCTTACTCTTTTTAAACCCTTCTTTTAGTTTAAACCTATGGTAACGATCAAATATCTGATGATCTGTATAAACGGCTTGTTTTAACTGATGATCTATAAATCCTTCTTTAATTCCAGCATGAATAAAAGATGCTGAAGTTCCCTCTTGAAGAATTTCTTTCAATCGCTTAATCTGCTCTGTATTATCAGCTAAGACAACTGTTTCAATACCGGCTTTAGTATTTTTTTCTAAATCCGTTTTTATAAGATCAAACTGCTTGTTAAAGGTAGGCTGAGGAGAACAGTTTAATTTACTTATTGCATTTGCTTCGGTATAATAAACTCCGCCAAATTCAATCGTTGAATAAGCATTTGATTCTGCCTCAAATTGACTACTAGAAACGTATAAATCATTTGGAGTTAAATGTCTGATTGCAGAGTCTTTCACTTTATCATAGGCACTTAGCGCTCTATCATAAATTAAAGACAACCTGTCTTTTACCAACTCAAGGTCTTTTCTCCAAACGACCGTATTATCGTGTAAAAACTTCAAAAAAGAGGTTCGATCTTCTTGAAGCATTTGCTTTTGAATATTTGGAATAATCTTAGCTTGATCCACTTTACCAACAGATAACTGATCACCCGGATCAAATTGCCTAATGGAATCAATGGTATCCCCAAAAAACTCTATTCTGTAAGGTTTATCAGAAGCATAAGAGAATATATCTACAATACCTCCTCTTATTGAAAATTCACCTGGACTTGTAACGAAATCAATTCGATCAAAATCGTACTCGAAAAGCATGTCCATTAAAAACTCAACACTTAAATCTTCACCCACCTTAATGTGTAAAGTATTCGTTGACAAATTGTTTTTAGTGACAACTTGTTCAGCTAAAGCCTTTGGATAAGTAACAACAACATAATTCCCTTTTAACGAAGAAACGGCATCTAAAACTTCAGCTCTTTGAATAACGTTAGCATTATTCGTTTGCTCTTGTTCTTGATAAGGAAAAAGTTGAGATTCTGGATAAAAGAAAACCTTGCTGGAATCAACTAAGGTTTGTAAATCATTATAGAAATAAGCAGCCTCTTCTTTATCGTCACAAATAACTAATTGAGGAAACTGTAGTTCTTGAAATAAGGCTGCAATACGAAATGCATACACACTTCCACTACCACCTTTAAGGTGAACATTATATGGTTTCGTTTGAACAAATCCCTTTACCAAGTCACCAGTTACCTGATCTTTACGGTAAAGGGATTTAATCTCACTTAAAGTCATTATGCTTCAACTGACTTTTTAGTTTGAACAAAAGATTCAGCTTTATCCATCATTTCAGGAGAACCTACAAAATAAGGTACTCTTTGATGAAGCTCAGTAGGCAAAATCTCCATAATTCTTTGGTGACCATCCGTTGCTCTACCTCCAGCTTGCTCAATTAAGAAAGCCAATGGATTACACTCATATAACAATCTTAATTTCCCATTTGGCGCTGAACTAGTTCCTGGGTAGATATAAATTCCACCTTTCAATAAGTTTCTATGAAAATCAGCTACTAAAGAACCAATATATCTAGCTGAGTATGCTTCTTCTTGACAATAGTCAATGTAGTCCACAACTCCTTGCTCCATTTTCTTTCTATTCCCTTCATTAACAGAATAAATTCTTCCTGTTTTTGGAGTCACAATATCTGCATGTGATAAACAAAACTCTCCAATTGAAGGATCTAAAGTAAATCCATTTACTCCTCTACCAGTTGTATAAACCAACATAGTTGAAGAACCATAGATAATATAACCTCCAGCTACTTGGTCATCTCCCTTTTGAAGGAAATCTTCCATAGTTACAGGTCCGTTCTCGTCAGAAACTCTTCTATAAATAGAGAAAATTGTTCCGATTGAAACGTTAACATCAATGTTTGAAGACCCATCTAAAGGATCCATCATCAACACATATCTCCCTTTTTGAGCAGCTCCTTCAAAAGCAACATAATCATCGTTCTCTTCTGATGCAATACCTGCTACCATTTCAGAACCTCTGATCAATTCAATAAACCTGTCATCAGCATATACATCCAACTTCTTCTGATCCTCTCCCTGTACATTAACATTTCCAGCATCACCTAAAATATTCTCTGCCAGCCCAGCTTTATTTACTTCACGGTGAATCACTTTTGCAGCAACTCCCATGTGAGTCAATAAAATTGATAAGTCTCCTGATGAAAAAGGAAAATGCTTTTGTCTCTCAATGATGAATTCGTTTAATGTTTTAACTTCTGACATAGTCGTAAAATTTTGCCCAAATATCGTGATTTTTCTTGGAATCATCCTCATTTGAGACGGATTAAGCGAATGAGCTTTTTGAACAAGTTTTTGATCTTTTAAGAACTCAGTTCTGAATAAAAGCAATTACCTTGTAGCCAAACGAAATGTCATGGTAATAGATCATAAAGCAATTGAACTTCACGGAAAAGTAGTTATTGAAAAGGCGATAATGAAACCACCTTTTACCATGCCTAACTTCATGACCTAAGAGGCTTGCTTTTTCTATGTTATCAAAGGAGAAAACCATATCGTTTCTACAGATGGTAAGGAAACACTGAAAAAGAACCAATCCATTCTAATGAAGTGCGGAAATTACTTTAGTTCTGCAATCAAAGAGGAAGACGAAGAGTATTACGAAGCAGTGGCTGTTCATTTTGACCCTGAAGTAATGCAGAAAATCTAAGCCAATGATCTCCCTAAATTCCTAACGGAAGAAAAGGAAAATAAAAGAGTTTCCTCTAAAATTGCTGAAGATGTATTGTTTCAAAAATATATTGACGGGATCATGTTCTAATTCGAAAATCCGGAACTGGCAACGGAAGAATTATTGAGTCTAAAATTAAAGGAGCTTATTCTTTTACTCAACAACACCAATCAAAAGAATGAAATCCACCATGTTTTAGCCAATCTTTTCAATCCAACTAAAGTGAAATTTAAAGAGGTGATTCATGCTAACTTACTTTCTGATTTAAGCCTTGAAGAGTTTGCTCTCATTTTGAATATGTCTGTTTCAACTTTTAAACGGACTTTCAAAAAGGAATTTAACGAGTCTCCTCATCAATACATAAAGAATCAAAAACTGAAAAAAGCAGCCGAATTACTAAGACTACCAAATGACGGAATTTCGGCTGTAGCCTATGATTGCGGATTCAACAGTATTGCTCATTTCTCTAAAGCATTTAAAGAAAGGTTTGGCGTTAGTCCTCGTGAATACTAGCGTTTGTGATCCAGTTTACAAAAGCTTGATTCAATTTTTCCTATCTTAAGGCTATGAAACACTTGACTTACCTGCTTTTACTTCTTGTTTTATTTTCGTGTAAAGAGGAAGAACCTACCGTTCCCTCAGAAAATGAAACGGGTTCCCTTGCGCTATCAATTAATAGTCAATTCAACGATGCTGACTTTTCTTTGAATCAAGTATATATATTAAACGACACCTTAAGCATTAGAGTGGAAGGAATTAAGTTTTATCTATCTGATGTTTGTGCAAATTCCGTAAAAGCTGATGGACTCTCTCTTTACGAATTAGATGGTGATTACATTTTCGATGTAAATACTGGTAACTATTCTTCTTTGTCCTTTAATCTAGGACTCGATTCCATAACTAATCATGGCGATCCTTCGCTGTATGTTTCAAGTCATCCTTTAAGTTCATTCAATGATACTCACTGGAGTTGGGCTCAAGGATATAAATTCATTCTTATCGATGGAAAGTTTGATAGTGATGGAGACCATGTTCCTGACCAAAGTTTTTCATATCACATTGGAAATGATGATTACTTAAAGCTGGTTCAGCTAAACACAAGCTTTAGCATTACAGAAAATCAAACGAGTCATGTTGATTTACTGTTTAACGTAGCTAAAATATTTGATGGAATTGACATTGCAAACAATACTTTTACGCATTCAACCGGACAGTTCGACTTAGTTAACCAATTGGCTAATAATTGTCAATCTGCCTTTACTATTGATGAATAAGCTATTTCTTATACTGATTGCTTGTCTTGCTGCATGTCAACCATATGCACCGATTCCTCCCATTCAAGAAAACGAATTAGGACCTGCAAGTACTGATCAAATTGCTTTAGGAAAAGAACTTTTTCATGACCCTATTCTATCCTCTGATAATCAAATTTCTTGTGCTACATGTCATGAATCAGGACAAGCGTTTACAGATGGACAACGATTTTCAAAAGGAGTGGATGGAAGAATCGGAAAAAGAAATTCTCCGACCTTGATAAACACGGCCTATTTAAAGCATTTGAATTGGGATGGTGGAACGAACACTATTGAGACCCAAATGTTAGTTCCCATTAATGATCCAAATGAACTAAATTCTTCTATTCCTGAAATTGTAAATAAACTAAGTCAGAATGATCATTATGTAGATCGATTCAATCAAGTGTGGAAAGATAGCATCAGTGCGTACACCATTACCAGATCTATCGGTGCATTTGTACGAAGCTTAAGATCCTTTAATTCCAAATACGACAAACACTTAGAAGGCCAATATGAATACACAAATGAAGAAGCTATTGGTGAAGCTCTTTTCTTTTCTAGTGGATTAAAATGTGGACAATGCCATACATCACCCCTATTTACCAATCAAGAATTCTTAAACAACGGATTAGTTACTAGCCCTGCAGATTCAGGTAGAGCTCGAATCACTTATAAAAAAGAGGATCTCGAACGCTTTAAAGTTCCAACACTTAGAAACATTGAATTAACAGCACCTTATATGCATGATGGTAGATTCCAAAGCTTAGAAGAAGTTGTTACCCATTACTTAAATGGCGGACAATCCTCATTAAATAAAAGTGACTTGATTCAAGGCTTTCCATTGAGTCCGTTTGAAGAGAAAGCCCTAATTTCATTCTTAAAGTGTTTGACAGATGAAGAAATGGAGCCTTAGTATTATCCTTATCAGTTTGCTATTTGCTTGTAGAGTAGATAATGAAATCATTGAAGAGACCACGGTTCCTTATCAAACAACACCTTATGATCTTTCGTTTGAAGGTTATCCCATTATTGAAATCCCGGAAAATAATCCAATGACTGAAGAAGCTATTGAATTAGGTAGGTATCTGTTTTATGATCCGGCCATCAATTGTAATGCTTGTCATCTTCAGGAACAATCCTTTTCATCAGCAAATAACCTTCCTATTGAAATCGAAGGGGGCAATTATCCTAGAAATGTAATGCCATTGGTAAACCTCGCTTGGGTGGAAGAATACTCTTGGGGAGGAAGAGATAACCAAGGCTTAGAAGATAAAGTACACAGTTCAATCATAACCAGTTCTCAAAAAATATACAGCGATGTTATAGCCGAATTAAAGTCCAGCGATGTTGACTATGCGCAAATGTATCATGATGCTTTCGGAAGTGACGAAATCAATGAAGAAAACACAAATAAAGCTTTAGCTCAGTTTCTTCGTACCATGACAGCTACAGAATCTCGAGCACAAAGATATATTGATGGCGATGCAAGCGCACTTAATAGCTTTGAGCAATTCGGATTCAATTTGTTCTTCACAGAGAAAGGAAACTGTTTTCATTGCCACTTGAACACGAACAAACTTTTTACAGATAACTCCTTTCGAAACAACGGCTTAGACTCTGTTTGGAATTTAAGTGACTTTGAAGACTGGGGAGCTTATTTTCAAACTGGACAAGACTTTGACAAAGGAAAATTTAGAAGCGTTACACTTTTAAACATAGCTCAAACCGCCCCGTACATGCACGACGGAAGATTCGAAACGTTGGAAGAAGTTGTAGAGCATTACAACAGTGGTGGAGAATTCGCACCAAACAAAGATAACCTCATTGATGAGGATCCAGCTCAAGTGGGATTAGGATTAAGCGAACAGGAAAAGGCTGCTTTGGTTGCTTTCCTTGAAGCTTTAACGGATACTACTTATTTGAATAATGAAGCGTTTTCTAATCCGTTTTTGGATTAGCATACTCTTGAATCATCATCCAATCCTTTTCAAAAAAACTTCGAACCTCTTCCAAGTCTTCTTTTGCTATTAAAGGAGTTTTACTAAACATAAAATCTGGTAGGATTTTAGCTGTATACAGAACGATGTACCTTAACGGACCACGAACACATCTATTTAAAAAATGAAGTACTCCATTTTTAAAAACGCGTTTCTTTTCCATCGGAATAACTTTAGCAAAAGAACGAAGGGCTTTCAATTGTTTTTCAGAATATGAGGTATGAAATGATTTTTGGTTGATAGCCTCATAATCTACAGAAGCTCCTATATCCGAAAGCATTTTTTCTACATATGCCTTCGGATCCTTCTTCATGTCATCATGAAAATACACCAATGGCTTACAACCGAATTGTGCCTCCAACAATGCCACCGTATCCATGTATCTCAAATGTTCTTGTTTGAAAAATCCTTTGTCATTTTCAAGATCCAAAAAGGATTGCAAATCTCCCTGATACCCATTTTTAACAAACCGACGATACTGAGATGCGATGTAGCTATCTTGTCTTCTAAAGACAACGATAGCTTGTGTATTATTCGGATAGTGTTCAGCAAATTTCTTTACTTCTCTTTCCATCTGACGATCGAATTCACGAGAAACTAATATTCTATCTTCTTCCGATTCCTTGAGTATTTCAAATATTTTACGATAGCGATTAGTTGGAATATAATAGACTCCTTTCACAAAAGGAAAAACCTTCATCTGCAAATAAGTTGTACCCGTTTTACCAGTGCCAACATGAAAGTATATTTGCTTTTCCTTCTCCATTTATATCAATTCATTTATCCAATCCAGAAACTCTTTAATAGGCTCAGCAAGCCATGCTCCTATCAATGACCAAGCAATTATTGAAACATACATATATCTCAATATTTTGTATCTATCACGGAAAAAACGAACCGCTAAGAATGCTCCAAGAGGCATGGAAAAGATGAAAGGAGTCAAAAACGCGATTCCTGTTAAACCGAATTTTTGTTTCCCTAAAATGATTAATCGATTTCTTTTTGTAAACGGATTCTTTTTCTTTTTCCTTGGAAACAGTCTATCGAATAGCGCCATTAGCGCCTCTATTAAAAATACGAAGAATGTAATTCCTAAAACACCTCCTACTGAAGCAGCTATAAATGTTTCCGTAAAAGTAAGTTCTGCAACTACAGCTGCAGGAATACCCGTAATTATAAGCTTTAAAAAGCACACTCCAGCAACAACAGCAATCCCACTCCAATTCATTACTTCTTAATTAAATTAACAGGAAACAAATAACGTTTATACTTTCCGTAAACACAATGTCGTCCACCAAAACCTTTATAAAACCTTGCCAAATTAGCATTGTTTGAGCCTTCAAAATCCATCTTCAAATGACTTTTTGATAAGGCTTTAATCTTCTCATTGATCAAGTACAACATTGCCCCGGTAGACTTTCCTTTTTCTGAGTTACCTGAAAATAGAAATATGATACGACCTGAAGTTTTCAACCATACTACACCGCAAACTAAGTTCTCTTCAAAATATGCTCCTTCAATCTCCCATTCAAAAGGAGTATCCTTTATCAAACACTTTAATCTCTCTAATCCTGTTGAATCAAAGCCTTTTATTTCAGATCCTTTGTTCGCTATAAATAAATCAAACACTTCATCAATACTTACCTTATTGGTAGTCAATTCAGCGATCTTTTTTAGGTTCCTTTTATGATTAGAACTGAACTTTGATCTCAGGTTTTCATAACCTTCATTCAAATCAAGAACGGTGTTCACTTGCTCTTCTCCAAAAGGATAAATTTCATTGGAATTATACTCGATAAGCTTAAACTGATTTGGAATCATCTTTTGCCATTCACTAGCATCCTCATCGTCTGATGAAATAATCCCTAATTGTTGCACCATAAAAGGTGTGTAGATATACTTCTGTCCGAACTTTTTAGAAAATGGTAGTGCCATTACAGCAACGTAGTCATCTTTAACTAAAGCTCCCCATTCACAAATTTGATTTAAGTAATTAGAATGAGAGTAAGGCAAACCATCTGCAGACTTTAACACCAGTGCATCCCACTTAGCCTTATCTATCTGATCATATGATAAATAGCGAATTGCCATTATTTAAGTGCCGCTTCTTGCATGTCCTCAAATAAGTTTCTCCACCCTTTCCAAATCCCTCTATCATTCAGACTATCATTGTGCCATAAAGAAATAAAAACACCATTGTATTTCTTCACCTCTTCTATAAAACCAAGCACATGTGGCTTTGCCTCTTCAGGCGACAAGTTCATGTAATATTTGAACGTTCCTTCCATAAAAGCAAAAGGATGAACTTTAAGATTTGTTTCTAGCTCCATATCCAAATCATAGAAATAAAATGGAGTACAAATACCGGCTCTAAATCCAGGTTTAGAGGCATACCCCATAGTGTAATCATTCTTTACACCAAACTCAATTAGATTTCTATAAGTATCTGGTAATCTTAACTTCAAGAAATGCTGGCGGCTATGCTCCACATCTCTTTTAATAATATTCTCTAGTCTTTTAATTTCCTTTTCTAAGCGCTTAGGAGATGAATTTGATCCAAATGAAGGGTGAATTCCAGCTATTCCTATATCAGCCAAAGATTTTATCAATCTCTGAAATTTCAAACTATGGAAAGGTATGTTTTTATCATTCTTACCGTAGTCACCTAAAAGGATAAAATAGATAAGCTTAAGCTTGTATTTTTCTTGAATTTTTTCTTGATACTCATAGGTATCGTAAGCATCTCTCTCCAAACCTAATATTACCTTAAAACGTTCTATAAACGATTTAAAATTCAATGTCAGTAGACTTTTTGCAAATCCGGCTAAGGTTCTAACTATTCCCTTTTCAAGATATGCCCATGCATTATCAATATCAATCGTTGTAAACACATCATATTTATTACGATTAATCTTGAATCCTGAAAACTTACTTTCTAACTGTACATATAAAGATTCAGCCCAACGATTTACCACCGCTTGGTTCAAAAAACCATGTTGCTCCGCTACACTCATCTGCGCGTCAAATCTCTCATACAAATCTCTCATATGAGGCAGATATTCTTCATAACGAGAGGTCATAAAGAATGATGCCGCAAAAAGATCAAAGGGTAAATCCGATTGTTGATCTGTTGGGAATAAACAAATTGAATCTTCCCAGTCTGTTACTTTTAATTCCAGGTCTTTAATTCCTGTTTCATACAGAAGCTCAACACTTCTAATGAAGACCATATCACCTTCTCTTCTTCTATATGAATAGCAAAGTTTAGGTCCATTATACTCGTCAAACCTATTTTTATCTTTTGTTATTTCAAACTCACACTGTCCTAAATCCTTAAACAAAAGATTACAGGTATAAGTCAGTCTATTACTGATTTTATGCGAGTAGATTAACAGCATTATAGGTTTTCAACGATTTCTTTAATCATAAACTCAGCTGCCTTACCATCTCCGAAAATTGAAGGATACGAAAGATCTTTATTTCTAAGCTCCTTGTATTGTGCTTTAATCTTCTCTCCATCTGATCCAGCTAAAGTTGCACTTCCTGATTCAACAATTTCAACCCATTCTGTTTCAGGACGCATAATTACCGCTGGTTTATCAAAGAAGAATGCTTCTTTTTGAACACCTCCTGAATCAGAAATAACCATTGAACAGTTTTTCTCTAATCCAATCATCTCAATGAAATTTGCCGGCTCACCTAAAATGAAGTTTTCATTTTCACGAACACTAGCTAAAACATCAGCCTCAACATTTTTGTCCATTAAGGCTTTTGTTCTTGGGTGAAGTGGTAAAACCACTTTTATATTATCTTCTTTTGAAATCGAATTTAAAGCTTCGAATATAGATGTTAAAGCTTCTTTGCTATCTGTATTTTGAGGACGATGACAAGTCACCAGTATATACTCTTCTCCTTTATCCACTCCGTACTTTGTAAGGATTCCTTCTTCATTCTCTAAATTCTTAGCGAAGTAAAGACTGTTGTCATACATTAAATCCCCGCACTGATAAATTTTAGGGTTATCAACCGAATATGGTTTTTGTGCATCTTTATTAAAACCTTCCTTCTCTAAATTCACAATTCCTGTTGGAGTTGGTGAGAACAATAAAGTAGAAGCATGATCACACATAATTCTATTCAATTCCTCTGGCATAGACTTATTATAAGATCTTAAACCAGCCTCTATATGAATAATTGGTACATGAATTTTCGATGCAGCAACTGCCCCTGCTAATGTTGAATTCGTATCTCCGTATAATACAATACCATCAACTTCTTCTTTCACAAGAACTTCCTCGATTCCAGCAATCATTTTAGCCGTTGTTTCACCATGCTGACCTGAACCCGTGTTAAGGTTATAATCAGGCTCTGGTATACCTAATTGCTTAATGAACACGTCAGACATGTTAGAGTCGTAATGCTGCCCTGTGTGCAACATGATTTCTTTAACTGTATCTGGATATAAATTCTTGATTGCTCTGCTAAATGCAGCAGCTTTTATAATCTGTGGTCGAGCACCAATAACGGTTAGTAACTTCATATAACTAAGGTAAAAAATTACGAGGAATCTTACCCCTCTAAATCAACTTAGTTATTACAATAAACCTTCATCAGCAAAAGACAAATACCTGTTTCTAGCAACAATGATATGATCAATAACCTGAACATCCAGCATCTTTAATCCATCTTTCAATTTCCGTGTTATTACTTTATCCTGTTCACTGGCCTTTGTATTTCCAGAAGGATGATTATGGGCTAAAATTATTGACGAGGCTAAATTACTTACCGCTTCTTTAGCAATTACCTTGGTATCAACTACCGTACCCGCCACTCCACCTTGAGAAACTTTTACTTTTTTCAAGACCTCATTGGAACGAGACAAGTATAAAACCCAAAATTCTTCAACCGCTAAATCAGCTAAAAAAGCAACTTGTTCATAGGCGCCTTCGCTCGAAGTAATTCTTTTTGCTTCATGAAATTCTTCTTGCTTGCGATTTGCAATTTCAAACATGGATTTTATGGATACTGCTTTTGCAGGACCAATTCCCTTAATGCTAATTAAATCTGAAACGGAAGCCCTGGCTAAGTTTGAAAACTGATTATCGAATTGACCCAATACGAGTCTTGCCAACTCTAAAGCGTTTAATTTACCACTTCCTGTTCCTATAATGATAGCCAAAAGCTCTTCATTACTTAATGTATTCGCTCCGTGTTTAGATAGCTTTTCCCTAGGCCTTGATTCCTTGGAAAGGCTTTTAATAGTATATGTCATCTGAAAATTTTAGACAAAAAAAAGTCCCGATCAATTGATCGAGACTAATTTATCTAAATATTTTCTTCTCTTAAAGAGCGCTTACTAACTTTGTTAAGCTTGACTTTAAGTTATCAGCTTTCTTCTTATGAATGATATTCTTCTTTGCCAATCTATCAATCATAGAAACAACTTTAGGTAAAGCTTCTCCAGCTTTAGCTGCATCTGTTTCTGATCTTAAATCACGAATAGCATTTCTAGTAGTCTTGTGAACGTATCTGTTCGCCAATCTTCTCTTCGCATTCGTTTTAATTCTCTTCTTTGCTGACTTATGATTCGCCATAACTAATATTTTCTAACTTCAATTAAAAGTAGTAGCCCGTAGGGGAATCGAACCCCTGTTTCCAGGATGAAAACCTGGCGTCCTAACCCCTAGACGAACGGGCCAACATGTATTCCCCTTAATTGGGGACTGCAAATCTACGAACCTTTTTTATTTCTGCAAAATGTTTTTGAAAAAAATTCTTTTTTTTTCGTTTCAAGTGGCTTTTCATTAACTCTCGCAATTAAAAAAACACCTGAAACTTTAGTTACAGAATCTCGTAAATCGCTCGTTAATAAGCCTTAGCAAACAACACTTTCTGTTTTGAAGGTTTTCCAGTTAAAATACATTCTCCTGCCTCTTCTTTTGAATCTAACGGAATACATCTAATCGTTGCTCCAGTTAATTCTTTAATCTTCTTCTCTGTTTCTACCGTTCCATCCCAATGTGCATGAACAAATCCTCCATCTTTTTTGATGATTTTTTTGAATTCATCAAACGTATCCACTGAGTGCGTATTATCTTCTTGATGCTTCTTCGCTTTATCAAAAAGATTTTTTTGGATTTCAGCAATTAATGCTTCAACTCTACCAACAACATTAGCTACTTCAACAGATTCTTTTTCACCAGTATCTCTTCTAGCGATCTCCATTAATCCTTTCTCAAGATCTCTCATTCCAATAGCTAATCTAACAGGAACTCCTTTCATCTCGTATTCTGCGAATTTCCATCCTGGACGATGCGTGTCTCTATCATCAAATTTCACTCTGATTCCCTTAGCTCTTAGCTCAGTCATTAACTTCTCAGCATGTTCTGAAATCTCTGCTAATTGATCTTCACCTTTATAAATAGGAACAATCACTACTTGATCAGGCGCAATATTTGGAGGAAGAACTAATCCTTGATCATCCGAGTGAGACATTATTAATGCTCCCATTAATCTTGTCGACACTCCCCATGAAGAAGCCCAAACGTGCTCTAATTTACCTTCTTTAGAAGTATACTGAACATCAAATGCCTTTGCAAAATTCTGACCTAAGAAGTGAGAAGTACCAGCTTGTAATGCTTTATTATCTTGCATCAATGCTTCAATACAAAATGTCTCTTCTGCTCCTGCAAACCTTTCATTCTCGGTTTTAATCCCTTGAATCATTGGTATTGCCATCAAGTCTTCAGTAAGCTTTGTATATAAACCCAATACCTTTTTTGTTTCTGCTAAAGCTTCATCTGCCGTTGCATGAGCTGTGTGACCCTCTTGCCATAAAAACTCCGATGTTCTTAAGAATATTCTCGTTCTCATTTCCCATCTGAATACATTTGCCCATTGGTTATATAATAATGGTAAATCACGATAAGATTGAATCCAACCTCTATAGGTATTCCAAATTGTAGTCTCTGAAGTAGGACGTAAAATCATCTCTTCTTCCAACTTAGCATTTGGATCTACTTCTACTCCTCCATCTTCAGAAGTTCTTAATCTATAATGAGTAACAACTGCACATTCTTTTGCAAAACCATCTACGTGATCTGCTTCTTTGCTTAAAAATGATTTAGGAATTAATGTAGGGAAGTACATGTTCTGGTGCCCAGTTTCTTTCAGCATCTTATCTAAATTCTGCTGAATGTGCTCCCAGATAGCATATCCGTACGGCTTGATTACCATACACCCTCTAACCTCTGAATTTTCAGCTAAATCCGCTTTAGCTACTAACTCATTATACCACTTAGAGTAATCTTCACTTCTTTTTGTTAATCCCTTTGACATTTTTGGTACAGTTATTGTTTCTTATTCGATGAATTGATAAGAACAAAAATAACTATTAAATCTTATCGATAATTTAAAAGACAGACTATGAAAAAGTATCTCCCTATAAGTTTTATGTTGATTGTAGCATTCTTAAGCTCGTGTACTTATCAAAGTACGACGAATCAGTACTATCAAGACGATTTATACGACGAACCTACTGTTGTTGCAAAACCTATTCCAAAGGTTGTTCAACCTTCATCAGCTCCAATTGAAGAAAACTACTCTTCGCCTTCTCAAGAGGATTACTACCAGGAGATAGAGGAATATGATGATGGAACTACGGTAATCAATAATTATTATGGAGATGATTATAATGACTACACCTATTCATCAAGAATCAGAAGATTCCATAGAAGAGATTATTATGATTATTACTCACCTTATTACACTGATGTGTACTATTATAACGGGGTAAGTTCTTGTTGGGGGACAAGTGTTTATTATTATTCACCGTGGTCATATTACGATACCTGGGGAGGAAACTCATGGAACATAGGTTACTATTCTCCTTATTCATACTACAGATACAGTTATAACACTCCGTTTTGGTCTAATAACTATTGGAATTCACATAATTATTGGGGAGCCAATTATTACAACTATTCAGGAGGTTACTACCATGGATACAATAACGGATATGCTCATGGCTACACTAATGGATATTACGATGGTTATTATAATGGTGGAGGAACAGTAAATACTTCCAGTTCAAACAATACTAGCTTCTACCAAGGGAACACGATTTATGGTCCGAACATCTATGGTAATTCTTCAAATCAAAATTCGGTTCGAAGTCACTACGGTACTTCTAATACTGCTAGTAACAAAATGGCTCCAGCTCAAATGACAGAGCAAAGAAGTCATCAAACTATGAATCAAGCAAACAATGCTAGTATTCAAGAAAGGACTTCAGCAAGTGATAGAACAAATACAAACCAACAAAGGGTAAGTGCTGTTGAAAGAACGAGCTCGAACTCACAGAGAACAAATGTTAGTCAGACTGCTCCGGTAAGAGAACAATCTCAAGAAAGGACTAATTCTAGTCATCAACCTAGCAGAACGACGACTCCAAGCAGAGCTACAGAACAACGTTCTACTCAACCTACAAATACGAGACAACCAAGTAATCAGCCTAGAACACAACCGGCAACGAGATCTAGCAACTATAATTACCAAAGAAAAACGAGTCCATCTACTCCACAACGTTCAACACCAAGAACAAACAGTAGTCAAAGAAAATCGACTACCAGAACGTATTCACAACCGAAGACTCAAAGTCGTCAAACATATACCAAGCCATCAACGACAACAAAGTCTAGATCGACTACAAGAACTTACTCTCAACCTAAAAGCAAGAGTAGTTCAGGAACATATAAAAGATCAACGACACAGAGAAAGACATATACGCAACCTAGAAGCTCTAGTCCTAGTCGATCAAAAAGCACTACTCGATCTAGTAGCTCAAGATCAATTAGCAGTCCTTCAAGATCTTCAAGTAGAAGTTCATCACCAGCACCAAGAAGAAGTAGTACACCAAGTAGAAGCAGATAATTATGAAAAAGAGAATATTAACATCAATCGGATTAATGATTTTTGCTTTGACGAATGCGCAAAGTGTTACTGAAGCATATCAAATAAACAGTTTAGAAACTTTCGGAACAGCTCGTAGCATGGGAATGAGTGGAGCTTTTAATGGATTAGGAGCAGACATCTCAAGCTCTTATTATAATCCTGCAAATGCTGGAAATCTTTCAAAAAGTCAATTTTCTTTCTCTCCTTACATTAACACCACCCATAGTTTGGGTCCGAACGGAGGTTACTTAAATACAAAAACGAATCTTGCAATTAGCAACTTTGTATATACACTGGTGGATAAAAAGAACAGGTGGACCTTTCAATATCAAAAGCAAGCTGACTTTCATCAAAAGTTAAGCGATAGCTATACTGGAAGTCTATTGAACTTTTGGAGTAATCAAGCTAACGCAAGTTCTGCAACTTCTATAGAAGGATTGGATCAAGTTTATCCAACAAGTGCAGGATTAGCTTATCATGCCTTCCTTTTGAACCAAGACACTGTTCAGGACGTTTGGTTTCCGGTAGACAATGAAACCGCGAATCAATCTCGATCAACCGTGAGAAGAGGAAAAAGCAATGTTTTTTCTTTAAGCTTTGCCCGAAAAATAACTAAGTCTTTCAATTTTGGAGCAAGTTTAAACATGCCTCGATACTTTCACAGAGAAGTTAGTGTGTATAGCGAATCAGATTTCGACACCACTACAGACCATCAAGGACTAGAAGTAACCGATATCGTTGAAGTAAACGGAACTGGTTTAAACCTGAAAATCGGAACAAACGTGAAGTTGGCTAAAAAAATAAGGATAAGTGCTGCTTATCAGACGCCTACTTTAATGTGGATGAATCAATCCTATGAAAGCACTATTGTTTCGCAATCTGCTCAATGGGGAGAATTCACAGCGAATCAGCCTGGTTTGTTTGACTACTACCATATCAAACCACAAAGAATTGATTTAGGTGTAGGTCTAATCGCCAATAAATCACTAGCTCTAGGTATTGACTATACGTATCAGGATAATAGTACAAGTAAGTTTATTTCAAACAACTCTAGTTACAGTTTGGATTACGCCAATACAGCAATCACAAATGAACTAAGTGCACTTCATCAGCTTAGAGCAGGAATTGAAGGTAGAATTCAGAACTTTTATTTAAGAGCAGGAGCCTCTTATACAAGTGATAGTTACTCCTCTTCTAATAACTTCTCTGACATTAAAGGAGGTTCTTTAGGATTCGGGGTTAACCGTGCTAATAGCCGTTTCGACATTGGAGTGCAAAACTTACAACGTGAAGAACGCGTTTATGATTACGCTCCATTTGAAAGTAGTTCAGTAAGAAAGATAAACGAGACCAAGCTGGTTGCAACTTGGACTTGGAGGATGTAGAAAATCATGGTAAAACCGCATCGTGGATCACATTGAGTTTTTACCACGGATATTAGGATGGACGAATCTACTGTGCTAGATATTTCAATTGGATATCATGGAGGGAAAATCTGAGATTTTCTTGCGTATGCGTCCTGAGGTAATCGAAGGATCTCCTACCAAACTTCTTATCGAGTATCGTAGGGGCTCCCCTTGCGGGTGCCCGAACAGTCAACATTCACAATTAAACTTTATTTCAATTATATACAGGTTAATTTTTTAACCACAGTTTTCACAGGTTTCACAGATTTGTTTCTTAACGACTAACGTGTGTTGTCTATTAACTAGAGTTGAGCAAACCGCAACGTGGTTTACATATTGGTAGTAAAACCATCCTTCCAACCTTTGATCCGCATCGTGGATCACATTAAGTTTTTACCACGGATATAAGGATTGACGAATCTACTGCCCTAGATATTTCAATTGGATATCATAGAGGGAAAATCTGAGATTTTCTTGCGTATGCGTCCTGAGGTAATCGAAGGATCTTCCCATTACAATTATTCTATTTAACAAATAAAAAGGAATGTCACCTTTATCTGATTCAAATTGAGGCCATGATTTGAAAAATAAAATCTAAGAAACCGTGTCACCTTGCTTTTTTTTAACTCTAATGGTCCTTAATCTTTTTATAAAGTCCCAACTTATCTTAAAATATATAAAAAACACGCTTACAGAGAATATAAATGGTACAATATCTAACTTTCCAAACACAGCTTTGTTGTTATAATATGATATTCTGACTATAACTTGTTCAGCATTGAATAACTTCTTATCTGTGAATATTGAATTATAAATTCGACCATCAATATTAAATATGTAACTGAACTCTCCTTTACTCTTAATAAATTTATCTACATACTGTATTGTTGTTTCTCCTCCAAATAACAAATATCGAAAAGCAGTATTTCTCCATATAGATAAATTAATCCCATAAAAAAAACATCAAAATAATGTACTCGTTAACGCTTACCGATCTTTTCATAACTAATCGCTTTTATTCTCCTTAATCAATTTCAATAGTGTTTGAGGAGAATAGCACGCGATTGTAGCCTGCTTAAAATCCTTGACGTTACTAGTCACTATTAGGTCCATTCCTGAATTTTCTGCACATCGTATGTGTATGCCATCTTCAAAGTCTTTGTACTTAGCGTCAAGAGCTTCTTGTATTACCGTTTTATTTACTTCAGTTGGGTCGACATAATTCAAAAGAATTCGAAGCTTTTTTCTAGAAACAGAATCTGAATGGCCGCTTCTTTTCAAAATGTAGTAAATCGTATCGAAGGAAATAGGACTGGTATGCAAGCTTATCTTTCCCCTTTTCGAATAATGGAACAACTCTGAAACGTCTTCCCAACGTGATTCACGTTTAAGGAACAAATCTAAAATGACGTTAATATCAATATAGGCTTTACTTATCTCCATATTTGTCTTCTAGGTAATCTCCCTTCATGTTTTTGTAAGATGACTTTATATCTTCATTTGAAATGCAACCTATCAACTCTTTAATTTCTTCATCCTCCATAAGCTCTCTGTCATCATCTTTAGTTAAGGTTTTGAGATAGGAAGAAATAAGGTCAGACAAACTTCGGTTAACCGATTTTGCATAGGTCTTAGCTCCATCAATCAAACTATCATCCATTGTTAAAGTCAACTTCTTAATCATATACGTATTATTTTACACGTGTTAAAGTTAGTGATTATAATACTACGTATCAAGTCACACGTGTCGACCACTATTCGTAAAACAAATCTAAACTACAAAGACTAGTATTTTCAAAATTCTTAGTAATCGTCAAAAGTCAGCGCACAAAAAAGCCCGATTCGGAATCCGAATCGGGCTTTTTAAATTATATATCTTTCGACTAGTTAGCTTCTGCTAATTCCATATCTACTAAGATTCTACCACAGTGCTCACAAACGATAATTTTCTTTCTCATTGCGATATCCAACTGTCTTTGAGGTGGGATTTTGTTAAAACATCCTCCACAAGAATCTCTTTCAACAGGAACAACAGCTAAACCATTTCTAGCGTTATCTCTTAATCTCTTGTAAGCAAACTTCAATCTATCATCAAGCTTCTTTAAAGCTTTATCAGACTTCTTTGTTAAAGATTCTTCGTCTTTTTCAGTCTCAGCAATAATTGAATCCAATTCTGCTTTCTTTACGTCCAAATCCTTTTGCTTATCATCTAAAGAAGCTGTTGCATCCTTTAAAGCTTCCGCTTTACTTTCTGCTCCAAACTTATGCTCTTTGATTCTCTTTTCAGATAATTCAATTTCCAACTCTTGGAATTCAATCTCTTTATTTAATGAATCAAACTCTCTTGAGTTTCTTACATTATTTTGTTGCTCTTTATACTTTTTGATCAAGTTTTGAGCATCAGTAATTGTATTCTTTTTGTTTGTCAACTCTATTTTCAATCCTTCTACTTCGTCAGTAAGCTTCTCTACTCTAGTTTGTAAACCAGCTACCTCATCTTCTAAATCTTGAACTTCTAATGGTAACTCACCTCTAACTTGTTTTAATTTATCAATTTGAGAGTCAATTGTTTGAACTGTATAAAGCGCCTTTAAAGTTGCTTCTACTGGTGTCTCTGTTGCTTCTGCTTTTGCTTTTGCCATTATTTAATAATAATTAACTGGATTCGTATTAATGCCCGAAAAATGGAGAGCAAATTTAGGAAATTTTTCCGACACTTCCTTATATATCAACTCTTTTGTAAACTGTTCAGCCTCAAAGTGTCCAATATCAACAATAGTAATATCATTCTCAGCGTCGAAAAACTGATGATACTTGAAATCAGAACTAAGAAAAACATCCGCTTTTTGCTTCTTCCCTTCTTCTAATAAAAAACTTCCACTACCTCCACAGAAAGCAACCGTTTTCACTGAATCCTTGAGAAAGTTAGTGTAACGAATAGCTCCAGTTTCAAGGTTCATTTTCACATGACCCAAGAATTCCTCAGCACTCATTTCTTCTCTGAATTCTCCGATCATTCCTGATCCTATATTCTCTTCCTCTGATTTTGGAGCAAGAATGGTGAGGTTTGTCAATCCTAACTTCTCTCCAATCTTAAGATTTACGCCATGAGGCATATTATCTAAATTGGTGTGAATGGCATAAATCGCAACATCATGCTTTATGGCCTTTATCACTGTTCTTTCAACGTAATTCTTTCCATTAAACTTTTTCAATCCTGAAAACACAATCGGATGATGAGCAATAACCATATTAATGCCATTATCGATAGCTTCTTGAATAACATCTTCTGTACAATCCAAGCTCAATAAAGCACCTTTTACTTCCATCTCTGGATCTCCTACAATTAATCCTGAGTTGTCGTATCCCTCTTGATACTTCAATGGAGCCCATTCTTCAAGGACATTACAAATTTCTTTTATCTTTACTTGAGACATTTAAGACACATTTTACTCCAAATTTACGCAATGTTATTGGTCCGAATTTTTCTACTTCCCATATCTGCTCTTTACGGTTTAATCACTGAGATAAGAAATCGCCTGTTCGATTGGGGAATTTTATCCTCAAAAGGCTTTGCTAAAAAGATCATTTCTGTTGGAAATCTGAGTGTAGGTGGAACAGGTAAAACTCCGCACATCGAATATTTAATTCGTCTGTTAGGAGGCAATCCTGATATCGCAACTCTTTCAAGAGGATACAAAAGAAAAACGAAAGGTTTTAAGCTAGCAACAAGTTCGAGCACGGTTGATCAAGTTGGAGATGAGCCCATGCAATACAGAACTAAATTTTCAATGGTTCACGTTGCTGTAGATGAAAAACGTGTTAATGGGGTGGAGAAACTTTTAAAGGAGTTTCCAGATATTCAAACCATTCTCTTAGATGACGCCTTTCAGCATCGTTGGATTAAGCCTTCTTTAAACATTTTATTGATCGATTATTCCAATGCTGGTGAATCTCAATTCATGTTGCCTTCTGGAAACCTTCGTGAATCAAGAAGAAATACAAAAAGAGCTGATGTGATTATCATTTCTAAATGTCCTGAAATCTTCTCTCCTATTGAGAAAAGACGACTAATGGATGATATTTCTGTTGATACAGAACAACAGTTATTTTTCAGTTACATGAAGTACTTAAAAGTAAAACCTATTACCCCTGCTGCTAAGAAAATGTATCAGAATCATTTCGATTTAAGTGATCATAATGTGATCGGACTTACCGGTATTGCAAAGGACACTGGTTTCAAAGATTACGTTAGCCGATATAGTAAAGAAAGCAAGTTCATCAGTTTGGATGATCATCATGATTACAAGCTGGCAGATATCGTTGAAATCGAACAAGATTTAAAAGACCACAAGACAAAAAACTACATCATAGTTACCACTGAAAAAGATGCTGTAAAGTTAACACAGGCTCCTTTCTATAAGGTAACACAAAATTTACCTTTGTTCGTTTTACCCATTGAAGTGAAGTTTCACGACGATGAAGAAACATTCAATAATCTTATTTTAGAACATGTTAAATCAAATTAACGAAGCGGTGGACTTCATCCAGAATGAAGTTAATTTCAAACCAGAAATCGGAATCATTTTAGGGACAGGATTAGGTGGACTTATAAATAAAATAGAAATCTCTCATGAGATTGATTATTCAAAAATCCCTCACTTCCCTTTATCAACTGTCGAGAGTCATTCCGGAAAATTAATTTTCGGAACAATTAAAGGAAAAAACGTTGTAGTTATGCAAGGTCGATTCCATTACTACGAAGGTTATGACATGTCTCAGGTGGTTTTTCCAGTGAGAGTTATGAAGTACTTAGGAATAGACAAACTATTTGTGAGTAACGCTTGTGGTGGTTTGAATAACAACATGGATGCTGGTGATTTATTTATCATCAAAGATCACATCAACTTATTCCCTACGAATCCATTGATCGGTAAAAACATCGATGAGTTAGGACCGCGTTTCCCAGATATGATGTATCCGTATGATTTGGACATTGTTGCTCAAGCAGAAGCGATATTAAACGAGAACAACACTCCTTACCACAAAGGTGTTTATGCTGGTTTAACTGGACCAATGTTAGAGACACCGGCTGAATACAAGTATTTGAGTATTATTGGGGCTGATGTAGTAGGAATGAGTACTGTACCTGAAATTATTGCAGCTAAACACATGGGAATCCCTTGTTTTGCAGCAAGTATTATAACGGACATCTGTACACCTGAAAAGTTGAAGGAAGTTAATCTTCAAGAAATCATTGAAACAGCTATGAAAGCTGAACCAAAATTAACGGCTTTGTTCAGTGAACTAATTGCAAGAAATTAGTTAGTACCTTTGTCATCGCAATTTAGAGTTTTATGAGTGTTTACGATAAGTATAAGGCAACTATTGGTTTGGAAGTACACATCCAATTAAGAACCAATAGTAAAGCATATTCTTCTGATATAAATGAGTTTGGATCTTTACCAAACACAAACGTTAGTCCTGTAAGTTTAGGTCACCCAGGTACCTTACCAAAGGTAAATGCGAAGACCTATGAATATGCGGTTAAACTTGGTTTAGCTGTTAACGGAGAAATAAGAGAAAGAAATGAATACGCACGTAAAAATTATTTTTACGCCGATTTACCTAAAGGTTATCAGATTACTCAGGATACTACTCCTATCATTAATGGTGGTAGAATTCAAATAAAATTAGAAGACGGAAAACGTAAGGATATCAATCTAACGAGAACGCATTTGGAGGAAGATTCTGGAAAATCAATCCATAATCAAGATCCTTATCATTCTTTAATCGATTTAAATCGTGCTGGAGTTCCTCTTTTAGAAATTGTATCTGAACCTGAAATCGATTCTTCTGACGAGGCTTATGCTTATTTAACTGAGGTTAGAAAGCTAGTTCGTTATCTAGAGATTTGTGATGGAAACATGGAAGAAGGAAGTATGAGATGTGATGCTAACGTATCTGTCATGCTGAAAGACGCTACTGAATTCGGAACAAAAGTCGAGGTAAAAAACATGAACTCGATTAGAAACGTTCAAAGAGCTATTGAGTTTGAAATCAAGCGTCAGATAGACATGGTTGAGGCTGGTGAAACGATCTACTCTGAAACTAGAGGTTACGATGCTGTAAATGATAGAACTTTATCGCAAAGGACTAAAGAAGCAGCTAATGATTACCGATTCTTTCCTGAGCCGGATTTGTTACCTGTAATGATCACACAAGACTTTGTTAATGAAGTAAAGGAATCAATGCCTCCACTTCCTAACGAACTTTTCGATAAATACACAAAGGAATTTGGTTTAAGTGAATACGATGCGGGAGTGCTAACAGACACTAAAGAGGTGGCTTTATTTTATGAGGATATCATCGCAGTGAACAAAAACTTTAAGGCTTGTGCAAACTGGGTAATGGGTCCTGTTAAGAGTTTCTTGAATGAGAATGCTTTAACTATCGATCGTTTCCCATTAACGACTAAACACATTGCTGATTTAGTTCAAATGATTGGAGATAATAAGATCTCTAACTCTGCTGCAACACAAAGGTTGTTCCCTGCTTTATTAGAACAAGCGGATAAAACAGCTGAAGAATTAGCTCAAGAATTAAACCTACTACAAGATTCAAGCGAGGATACATTAGAACCAATTATTCAAGAGGTTCTGGATAATCATCCAGATGAAGTAGCTAGATATAAAGGAGGAGAAAAGAAGTTAACTGGTTTCTTTATGGGGAAAATCATGAAAGCTTCAAAAGGAAAAGCTGATCCGAAAAACACCAATATTATTCTACAAAAACTATTGAATGCATAGATTACTAGTAATTCTAATCATTTTATTTATTGGGTGCTCTCCTGAAAAAGAGGGCACTATTTATATCCAATCATCAGGTTTACAAGCAGGAGAGTTAGTCCTTGAAAAAGTAAATGTTCGAAACATTGAGACTGTCGATACTCTGAAAGTTGTTAATGACCAGGCCTTTTTTGATTACAAGGTTCTTGAAACTGGAGTTTATCGAATTCGAAATCAAGCTCTACGCTCTGCATTCCTAATTCTAGATTCAAACGCACATACCACACTGGAAGTTAATCTGGACTCGAACTTATCTGTATCGACTTCTGAAATGACTTATCCAATGGTTAACGAACTGAACCAGATGCTATATCAACAGATTCAAGTTGAACTAGAAATTAAAGATCAATACGAAATCGCTAAACAAAATCATGAATCGGAATCGGTTTATCAATCTTTCAATCAGCGTTATGAATTAAGTAAAATAAATTTTAAGCGTGATTTAGAAAAACTGATCGCTACAGACTCAAGCTCTTATTCTTCTCTTCTTCTAATATCTTGGTTTTCTTTTTTCGATGATTTTGAACTTTACCAAAGTGTTTTCAAAAATCTTGAAGCTAAGTATCACACGAATGCTTACTACTCAGAATTAAGACAGGCATTTGAATCTAAGACTACGTGGATGAATCAAGCATTTATTGACGTCAATCTTCCTGGTTTAACAGGGGAAACCTCTCCTCTAAAAGACTTAAAAACCAAGTTCATCTTGGTTGAATTCTGGAATACCATGTGTTTACCTTACGTTCAAGGAATTCATGAGCACAAGAAAATCATTGACCGATACGAGAAAGAAGATCTAATTGTGTACTCTATTAATTTGGATGAAGATCCTGAATTATGGAAGAACACGGTGAAAAATCTAGGTCTAGCATTCAAACATGTGAATGACGATCGAGGATTTAATACGAGTCCAATTATTCAACAATTAGAACTTTCAAAAATTCCAGCCAACTTCCTTTTAAACTCGGAATTCAAGGTAATTGCTCAAAACAAATGGGGTCAAAAATTGGAAGATGAATTAATCGAAAACCTAAACTACTAATGAAACTACTACTAACTTTACTTTGCACTTTACCACTGCTTACCATTGCACAACAAGATTATTGGCAACAAGAGGTTAATTACTCTATCAACGTTGAATTAAATGATTCAGCACATACTTTGACTGGAGAAGAAGAATTAATCTATCACAATAATAGTCCAGCATCTTTAGATACGATTGTCTTTCACCTATGGCCAAATGCCTATAAAAGTCAAGAAACAGCTTTAGCAAAACAGTTGTTTAGAATTAACAATTCATCTTACCATTTATTGGAAAATAAGCAAGACCAAGGATACATTGATAGTCTTGATTTTAAGGTGAATGAAAAGACAGTGAAATGGTTTTACGACAAACAACATAAAGATATCTGCTACCTGGTTTTAAACGAAACATTGAAATCTGGCGAAAGCATTCACATTACTACTCCATTCTTTGTAAAGATTCCAAATGCAGCTATCTCAAGACTAGGACACGTTGGAGAAAGCTATCAGATTACACAATGGTACCCAAAACCAGCAGTTTACGATAAGAACGGATGGAATCAAATGCCATATATCAATTACGGTGAATTTTATTCAGAATTTGGAACGTTTGACATTAACATCACTTTACCTTATAACTATCGAGTTAGTGCTACGGGTGATTTGGTAGGTCCTTACGCGAAAAAAGAATTAGCATTCAGAGATTCTATCTATCAAATCACGAAACAATTAAAAGAATTCGATACTGGAGATTTAGAGTTCCCAAAATCAAGCAAACAAAAAAAGACGCTTCATTTCTATCAAAAAAACGTGCATGATTTTGCATGGTTTGCAGACAAAAGGTATCACATACTAAAGGGGGAAGTGGAATTACCTCATTCTAAAAGAAAAGTAACTTCTTGGGCTATGTTTACCAATAACGAAGCTCCATTATGGTTGAAATCAATCGATTACATTAATCAATCAACGTATGATTACTCTCTTTGGAATGGAGACTATCCTTACGATCACGTAAGTGCTGTTGACGGAACAATAGCAGCTGGTGGTGGAATGGAATATCCTAACGTTACTGTCATAGGCGAATCTCACTCTCCTGTTATGCTAGAATTGGTTATTGCACACGAAGTTGGACATAACTGGTTTTATGGGATTTTAGGAAGTAACGAAAGAAACTTCGCCTGGATGGATGAAGGTATTAACTCATTTAACGAGAAGAGATACATCGAAAAACACCACCCTAAGTATCATTTATTGAAAAGCTACTTTCCTCACTTAGGAAACCACGTTGTAGGTAAAGAAATCCCTAGTTATGGAGACGGATACTTTATCCAATCATTATTCATGATGAGAGCTGGTCAAGATCAAGCGATTCAATTGCATAGTGATGACTTTACTGAAATTAATTACGGTATGATGGTATACGCAAAAAGTGCGGCCAGCTTACAATACTTAAGTGACTACCTAGGACAAGAAGTGTTTGATGAATGTATGCAAAGCTATTTCAACAAATGGAAATTTAAGCATCCTCAACCGGAAGACATTAAGCGTCTTTTTGAAGAGGTTAGTGGAAAAGACCTTACCTGGTTTTTTATTGATTTGATTCAAACCAATCACCATATCGATTACAAAATCAAGTCTTACGAAAAGCAAGATTCCACGATTCAAGTTAAAGTGGCTAATCATGGCCAAATCGCAGCTCCTTTAAGCATCACATTATATAATAAAGGTTTGGCTATTCACAAGGCTTGGTTTAAAGGATTTGATCAAGAGCAACTTCTTCAGGTACCTGAAATGGACTTTGATAAAATCGTAATCAATGCGAATTTGGAGACTATTGAAATGTATCGTCACAACAACAGAATGAAAGCTAAAGGAATGTTTAAAAAACTGGAACCACTTCAATTTAGCTTTGTTGGTGATTTAGAAAAGAACAAGCACAAACAAGTCTACTGGTCCCCTATTTTAGGGTGGAATCAACTGGATGGTTTGATAATAGGTGGTGCTTTTTACAACACCAGTGTACTTCATAAAAAGCTTAATTGGCACATCATGCCTTTATACGGTACCAAGAGTCATGAACTATTAGGAAGTACATCTCTACAATACAACATCTTCAAACCTTTTAAGCACAGTGATCAAATCAGTTTTACAAGTGAGCTAAAGAGATATAGTTTATACACCAATGGAGCTGAAGGTTCGGAAACAAATGAAATCTACAACAGAATTAAGAATACTGTAAAGATCAATCTGTTTTCGAAGGCAAAAAGTTTAGGTCGTCACCAGTTAGCTTTCAATCATTATTATTTCGATCAGAAGTTTTCAAACTACTTTGTAGAAGAGAATCAAAACATCTTCAAATTTACTTACAAGTTTAAGCGTCAGAGTTTATTTCAAGAACAAGACTTTAAGCTTCAGTATGACTTAATAAACGAATTCAATCGAATTCATTTTACTTACAACAACAAGATTCATTACTCAAAGAAACCATCATTGTATGATAAGTTCTTCTACCTAAGAATCTTTGGAGGTACCATGATGAATAATGAGGCCAGAGATAGTAGATATCAATTTAGACTTTCCGGTTTAAATGGTGGACAAGATATTTTTATGGATAACCTGTTTTTAAATCGAGCTCCAAACTGGAATAACCTTTTAGCGAATCAAATGGTGATGGCCGATGGTGGATTTGCGACTAGAACTGTGTTCGGATATGCTAATTGGATGCTAAGTGCTAATATTAAAACAGATATGCCGGCATTAAAAAAGTACGGCATACTAAGACTAAAATGGTTACGTCCGTATATGAATGTAGCATATCTACCAAACTTTAATGGAAGTGAGAACCTAATGGTAAGTGAACTTGGTTTAAACATCAACCTTATCAATAAATATTTACAAGTATACATACCACTAAAATCAAGTGAGGAAATAGACAACAACTATAATTTGATATACCCAAATGCTCATCCATTACATCGAATGAGATTCACTTTACAATTTGATGCCGCTAAATTGTATAAATTAGTAGACCAGTTCAATGAAATCTAATCAAAACATATACTTCGCTTCTGACTTTCATTTAGGTGTTCCTACCTATGAAAAAAGTCGTGAGCGCGAAATTTTGATTTGTAATTGGCTGGATGAAATCAAAAACGATGCTTCAGCAGTCTTTTTAGTTGGTGATCTTTTTGACTTCTGGTTTGAGTATAAGTATACCATTCCTAAAGGATACATTCGTTTTCTAGGTAAGCTTGCTGAATTGAAAGATATGGGTATCGACTTATATCTGTATACAGGTAATCATGACATGTGGATGTTTGATTATTTAGAAAAGGAATTGGGTCTAGAGATTATTCGAGATGGTAAGGAATTCACTTTTAATGGAAAGAACTTTTTAATTGGTCATGGTGATGGCTTGGGTCCTGGTGATCATGGCTACAAATTCATTAAAAAGATCTTCGCGAATAAATTTTGTCAATGGATGTTGGCAAGACTACACCCTAACTTTGCTTTTGGTCTAGCTCAACATTGGAGTCGAAAATCAAGAGAAAGTCAAGATCATGAAGCTGAAAAATATCTTGGAGACAAAGAAGAATGGCTTTTTCAATACTGTGAAGAGTATCTAGAAAATCACAATAGTCAAATCGATTACTTTGTTTTTGGACATAGACATCTTCCCATTGATGTCCCAGTAAAAAACAGCCGATACATTAACCTGGGTGAGTGGCTTCACCATAAGACATATGCTGTCTTTGATGGCGAAAACATCTCAATTAAAAAGTTTTAAGCCATTTTTGACAGCTGACCTATCATATCTGCTAATCGATTAGAATATCCAGCTTCGTTATCATACCATCCAACAATTTTGACTAAGCTTCCATTTATCACAGATGTTAATGCTTCATCAAAAACACAAGAATATGGCGAACCAACAATATCAATGGACACGATAGGATCACTGGTATAACCTAAGATTCCTTTTAAATCATTTTCAGAAGCTTGCTTAAAGATTTCATTTACCTCTTCAATGGTCGTTGATTTCTTTACATGACAAGTAATATCTGTTAACGAACCATCAGGAACTGGAACTCGAATTCCACACCCTCCTATTTTACCCTCTAAATCAGGGAATATTTTGGTAATCGCCTTTGCAGCACCTGTTGTTGTTGGAACTATAGAATAAGCTGCCGCTCTTGCTCGTCTTAAATCTTGATGTGGAGCATCATGAAGTTTTTGATCTCCAGTATATGAATGAACGGTTGTTATAAACGCTTGTTCAATTTCAAAATGTTTATCCAGTAAATGAATCATTGGAGCTGCACAGTTTGTTGTGCAACTTGCGTTAGAAAAGACCTCATCATCCTCCGTCAGGATGTGATCATTAATACCCAAAACAATTGTTTTACACTTGCCTTTTGGTGGAGCTGAAATCATCACCTTTTTGGCTCCAGATTTTATATGTAAACGTGCATCTTCTATCTCCCTGAAGAAACCAGTTGACTCTACAACCAAGTCAATCCCTAATTCAGCCCAAGGTAAGCTCTCTGGATTTCTTTCTTGTAAAAACTGTACTTCTCTTCCATTTATGTAAATAGAGTTCTCTGCAACCTCTATTTCACCTTTAAACTGACCATGAACAGAATCATACTTAAAAAGATGTGCTAAAGTCTTTATATCTGCCAAGTCATTAATGGCTACTAGTTCAACATTCTCTAATTGTTCATTATCGTAGGCTTCAAACAAAACTCTTGTTAAGACCCTTCCAATTCTTCCAAAACCGTTTATAGCTATTTTCATAAGGCGACAGATTGTATAACTAAGATACAGCTAAACTCCATATTTGTTGCAACAAAAAAGGTCTTGCTAAAAGCAAGACCTTTTTAATATCAAATTAAGACTAGCTTACTTTACTAAAAGCTTAGCTGATCTTAATGTAGTTTCTCCCGTTACTCTAACAACATAGTTTCCAACTGGTAATTCTCTAACATCTAATTCGATATTTTGAGCCCCAGCATTTAACGTTCTTGAATCAGACTGAACAAGTTTTCCTGCTAAGTCCATTACTTCAATAGTTAAAGTTTCTCTTTGGCTTAAGTTTAACTCAACTCTAACATAATCAGAAGTTGGGTTAGGGAATACCATTAAGTTATCATAAGACTTCTTAGCTGATGCTTCCTTTTCCTCTTCTTCAATTCCAACTAAAGTAGCTGTTTCGAAAATACCTCTACCATGAGTAGCAGCATAAATGTAACCTAAGTTAGCAGCATCTAATCTTGTTTGTTGAACTAACATGAATGTTGGTACCGGAGGGAAGTTGTTTCCTTCTTCTGTCCATGTAACACCATTTGTTGTACTATAAACACCAAACTCAGTTCCAACCAAAATTTGATTAGCATTCTCGTAGTTGATTAATGCGTCATATACTGGTCCTGTAGGTAAGTTACCATCCATTGAACTAAATGAACCATTGTTTGAAGTTTCAGAATCAGTTGTTGCTGTTTCCGTTTCATAAACGTGGTTATGGCTACCGTATCCACCTAATGTGATGATTACGTGATCTGCATCATTTGGATCAACAGCGATACCTGTTATGTCTTGAGAGAATACACCGATTCTAGTAATATCCGTTACAACTTCATCAGAAACATGCTCTCCAGTTAAGGAATCCTTAACAGCATTTAAGTTAGATACTCTATATAAATTCCCACTCATATCTCCATAGTAGACAACATCTCCATCAGTGGTATACTCAATTGTTTTAACAGTTGAACCAGCAGCCGACAAGTTGATCCACTTAGGATCTCTTGAGAAGTTCAATGCATCTCTTGTCATCCATAATCCACTTGATAAACCTAAGAAGAACTTAGATTGAACTGGATCCTGAATCATTAATGTATCACCAGGAACAACAGCATCTGTTACTGTATATTCAAAGCTTACTGCCGACGTACTTGAAGGAATTGTTATTGCCACAGCTCCTGAAGAATCGATTGGTGTAATTGAATCTTGTACAATATACTGAACTGAATCCGTTGATGTTAAATCCTCCGCTTTCTCCCATAATCTAAAAGGAGCAACGAATGCAGCAAATGCATTGCTAAAGTTAATTGGAGTAGCAGACGTTCCAAGGTTCAAGTCAGTAATGAATGCCGTTCCATTTTGAATAGTAACTCCTTTAGAAGAAGACCTACCAACATTTCCATACTGAGAAGACATAAACAATGCATCATCATTCAAGTGAGATATCGCTGTATACGCACCATCACCAGAATACATTTCAATTGATGACATGTTTCCTTTAGCTAAATAATGGTTTGAATTATCTTGAGTTCCTCCCATGATGTTTCCGTACTTATCGAAAGCAACACTGTAAAACTGAGTAATGTTATACTGTCTGTTTAAAGTTTCGAAAGTCTCTCCTCCATCTTTAGAACGACCAACACCACCATCAGTACCTAGATAAATATAATTAGGGTTTGTTGGGTGATATTCAATTACGTGCTTATCAGAGTGAACATAAACTGAAGAACCCGGAAATTGGAATTCAGAAGAGATTCTCTCCCATCCTGCTCCATTTTCCCACTTCCATAATTCAACACCTCCAACAAGAATCTTGTCTGGATTAACAGGATCAACTGCTAAAGCACAGTCAAAAAAACCTTGGTATTGAGAACTATTTCCCATTGGAGAGAAAGTGTCCGTACCTCCAGATCCAATTTCTTCAAAAGTTTGACCACCATCCGTTGATCTATATGCAGCAGCTAATGACTCATCACTAGCAATTTCTAAAACATAGATGTAATTAGGGTTACTTGGAGCAACCTCTACTTCTACTCT
>CBFIFL010000017.1:0-45350 GCA_965661855.1 Flavobacteriales bacterium | reverse complement strand
AAGGATATATAATGATTGATTTTACCTTGCGTTTTCTTTTGAAGAGCCTGATCTATTGTTGAATGTACAATTCTTCCTTTTCGCTCTTTGGTCATTCGATCTACAAAGTGTCGTGAATCATCAGGTAGTTTCATTGGTCTTAATGGAATGGGCTCAATTATTGCCAACTTTAATTCTTCCTTGCTAATACTACCAGCCAAGTGTAAAGTCTTTAAAAGCTTATTTCTCTTCTGTTTCAATCGTTCCTGATTCTTACCTGGGAAAATCAAAGATGGAGCGTTGGGTAGAACCGCAAACATTGCTGATTCAGACCAAGACAAATCTTCAACCGGTCGACCATAATACCTCCAAGAAGCCGCTGATAAACCAACTACATTCCCTCCATACGGAGCGTACGAAGCATACAGAGTTAGAATTTCTTGTTTAGAATAATTGATTTCAAAATGAAAAGCATAGAGCAGCTCTTTTACTTTTTGAAACAGGGTCCTTTTGTTATTCCCTAAGTAAATACGGGCCAATTGCATGCTCAAAGTACTTCCTCCTTGAACAACCTCACCTGCGTTATAATTTACCTTAAGTGCTCTGAAAAAGGAAACTGGATTGAATCCAAAATGATAATCAAAGTACTTGTCTTCGAATTCCTTCAAACAAATCGAATACTTATCAGGAATTGAATCTAGCTCAGAAAACCGCCATTGTTCATCATCTGAAATTCTAGCTCCGAGTAATTGTCCGTTTGAAGCGAACACCACTGTAGAAGTAGAGTCATCAAAATGAGGAGACCGAAGTATAAACCGTGAGAGGATAACCAAAAATAACATCAAATAAAAGCTGCACTTCATCAAGTTCCATACAGCCTTTTTGATCTTTTTCAGTCTACTCATCGTCTTTCACCACTTTTACCCATTCACCTGCATTTCGAGCGTAGATTCTATTGTCATACATTGCACTCGCCTGTACCATTGGAGCATAATACTCTCCAACGTAAGCTGCATTTAATAATATTACAAAGGTCTTTTCCGAATTTCGGTTATGACCGTAATAAGGTGAGTAACGAGATAAATTGAAATACGAATAAACCCTATCATCTCTGATATCTTGATATTCTGGCTTATCAATATCATGTACAGAAGCATCTTGCTCCATTCTCGTATTTCTAATCTCCCAACCAGAAGGGAACATTTGATTCAATGCTAAATCTTGCTGATAAACCGTTTCACTTTGATTTCGAACCGTTACAAAAGCTTTAAAGTCTGTTCCTTGAGGAATACTTTTATGATCGATTTTATTCCCTTTCATATCCTTATAAACAATATCCATCTCCAAAACATTATGAGCAGTTGTTTGCTTGTTTTCCAGTGGAACACCTTCAACGCTTAATCGTGCAAACATAATCCCTTCAGCATTATTCTTTACAGAGAACTCACCGCTTCCTAAGGCTTGATCATCAACGGTATATTGCTTCATTGTTTTATGACTTACTAGCTTCTCGGTTTTACCATTATTGGTAATCTCAAACGTTAAGTTTTTAGACGTTGCCTTGTCTCCAGCATATTTTACTATCCCTAATAAACAGTAAGCTGTTGTTTGTGTACTCATCCATGATTTACCAGATACAGCACTCGAAATCTGCTTCATTAATCCAAGACCTTCTTCATGTCTGTTCATCAAAGCCATAGCCTCTAGAATCATTGCTTTATTCCTCCAAGAAGAGCCATAAGTATATGAATCATAAGAATCATCACTAGCATAAGCTTCTACACCAGAGATCATTGATTCTGCAACCTCTTTTTGTCCGGCTAAATAATAAGCTACGGCCAAGCGCCATCTACCTAAAACGCCTAATTTATTATCTGCTTTTAACCTATTCATTGCTCCAAGTTCAGGTTCTCCCGCTAAAGCCAACGTATACAATCTATAAGCTTGTGCATGTTCGTAGGCTCTCCAAGAATACCTTGCTCTAGAGTCATAAGAAGACTTTCTAAACGAATTTGCAGCACTTCTTTGATATGCGATCCACTTCGACTTCATTCCACTAGGCAATTGAAATCCTTTAGCCTCTGCTTCGATTAAAAAGTGACCTGCATAACTACTTCCCCAGTCTGAACTTTTAGATCCTGATGGCCAATAAGAAAACCCTCCATCTGAATACTGGAATGACTTTAATCGATTGATTGCCGACATCACATTCTCCTGCATTCTGTCTTTAACTCTTGCGTCAACTTCCATCACGTCAGCAATGAATAATTGAGGAAAAGCTCTTGAAGTTGTTTGCTCTACACAACCGTGAGGATAATCGATTAAGTATTTCAATCTTCTTTTGAAATCAATTGGTGGAATACTTGACAGCTCAACCGTTACTTTATTTGTCCCCTCAAGGCCAAATGTTTCGTAAGGAATCTTCTTTGATTCTCCAGCTTTTAACACATAATCTTCAAACTCAACCATTGAAGGATTCGGTGCTCGTACCATCAACTCTATATCGTGATAAGCAGATTCATTACCTGAACTTACTTTAACCTTAACCGTTGCTTTTCCAATTCGTGGAGCAACCTCTAAGTCAAACTCAACAATTTGATCGCCTACCTCTGTGAATGTTATTTTCTTTTTAGCCTCGCCAACTACCTTAAACTTGTCATTTGTTACGACCTCAACGTCTACATTCTTGACATTGTCTTTCATTGCAAATACCGTTACTGGAAGTTTAACCTTTTCGCTAGGACTCAATAACCTTGGTAGTGTAGATAACACCATTAATGGTTTTCTAACTGGAACTGCCAGTTCTGCTTTTCCATACGCTCCATTTCCTCCAGCTACAACCATAGCTCGAACAGAACCAATATAGTTCGGAATCGCAATTTTATGCGTTTTAACCTGACCTGCATTTAATTCAAAAGGACCCACGTATTTCACCATTGGTTTAAAGCGGTTTACCTTCTCTTTGTCTCCACTCTTACCACCTTCATCACCTCCAAGACTCAATAGGTTTTCAATTTTTCCTGCATTTGCACCAATCAAGTATCTGTACATGTCCCAGGTTTTAACACCAAGTGCTTCTCTAGCATAAAAGATAGGATGTGCGTTAGGTGTTCTAAAATTGGTTAAATCCAACAATCCTTCATCAACGATTGCTAAAGTGTAGGTCATGGCCTTTCCATTCTCTTCCGACACCTTAACGTCAACAGTTGTTTCAGGCCTTAACTCTTCCGGCATGTCAATCTTCGGCTTAAGAATAGAAGCTGGATTTTCAACAATTAAAGGCGTTACACCATACATTCTAACCGGTAAATTATTATCATGTTGATGCGGTTGTGTCATTGTAATTTTGACATAACAGTTTGGCGCCATATCCTCTGTGATATCCAAACTATACATCATCGTCTTACCTGCTAACTCTACCCATTCAGCTTTTAGGATTTTTGATCCTGTCTCAACAGTAACTAAAGCTCTTCCTTTTTCAGAAGAAGGGATATTGAATTTAGCCGTCTCTCCAACTTTGTATTTCTTTTTATCTGGACTAAACACAAGCATACTTGCTCCTCCAGGATTTGAACGATTTGAACGGCTTACCCATCCTGGCCAATCAACATACATTACTCTACCAGCGCTATGTCCAGAATTCCCGTCACTCACTCTTACTAGATATCTTCCCCAATCCGGATACTTGATACTGAAATCGATTACACCTTCTCCTTTTTCATTCGTTTTTATAATGGTATCCTGAACCATACTTCTATGAGTAGAACCAATGTAGTTTCCAAAATATTCAGAAGAATAATCCCACCACCATCTCCAACCTACTTTGTAGATTTTCACTTTCAAGTAATCTGACTTAACAGGATTTCCATCAGTGTCAACGGTAACTACTTTTACATTATGGTGTTCGTCTGTTACCAAAGTTCCATTAACATCACCACTTTGAGGTTTTCCGATACCTACATATGTCTTATACGGTGAATATGGAATCGATTTTCTGTTAACAGAAAATTCACCCCCTTCTTCAAATACACGGGTCATGAAATTTGCTCTTAACTTACCTGGCGCAACATCATTTAATTTAATAATCGTATTTACCTTTGCTTCTCCTTCATTATCTATTCTTTTATCAAAGATTACCTGCTCTTCTGAACTAAAATGAACGGCAGGATCAGTAAACACAAAATCCTTGTAATCTTTAAAACTTGTACTCGATTCATATAAGGTAACAGAAACTCTTGCCTTCAAATTTCTCGCTTTAGCACCGTGAAGCCATTTTACATTTAAATCACCTTTAACTTCTGGTTTATCAACCGACAACTCCTTTACACCGAAGTCTAGCTTGATTTTTAATCTATTCGGTTTGATTGTTTCAATTCTAAGATTCTTTGTAAACTCAAGACCTCCAACAGATACCTTTAGATTCCAAAACCCTGTGATATCATCCTGATCAGTGATCGCTTTAAAAGATGTAAAACCGTTCAGTCCATCTCTTTTAACTTCGCTATACTTCAGCTTTCCTTGCGGATTAAAAAGCTCAAACTTTACCGGATGATTAGCAGGTAACTGCTTTTGTTTATCCTCCAAAATCATACTCAAAAAGAGCGTATCTCCGGGTCTCCAAACACCTCTTTCTCCGTAGATATAAGCTTTGATTCCTTTTTGTATTCTTCTACCGGAAACATCGAACTTACTCATGCTCAAAGAATTCCCATCATCTAACTTCAAGTATGCTCTATCGTCTCCAAAACTTGCCACTGCAAGAAATGGTTTTCTTGTTACATCTACTTTTATGATTCCACTTCCATCAGTGGTTTGACTAGCAATCAGTTGGTTCTGATAATCGAATATTTCAACCTTCGCTCCCGAAACAACCTCCGTAGTTCGAACATCGGTCAAAGCCACGAGCAGCTTTCTATCTTCTCCCATTTTGGCGATAAGACCTAAATCTGACGCAAACAAGTTTCTACTTACAGATTTGTTGTTTCTGTAATAAGAGGTATGACAAGGGTTATTTCTCTCTCTCCAGTTGTAATTGTAATAATTGTAATAGTCGTTATCGTAGTAACCCCAAGAAAGCTCTTCTTCCTCTTCTTGATCCCAAGACAACTCTTCGTTACTTAACTCTTCTCCTTCACAAGGAAACAATGAGTATGCTTTTTTGAAAGACAAGTGAACTTGGTAAATTGCTCCTTTTTCGGCTTTAATCAGGTCATTTAAGTCTAGTGTAAATGTATTCCAAACACCAAAATCAACAACCTTATCTGATTTAAGATTTACCCTTTTCTTGAATATCTTTCTACCCACTCTTGACATTCTATAAGAACCTCCAAAGTCATTATCTTGAAAAAACGAATGAATATTATTTTCAAATATTCTGGTGATTTTCACATCCACCGCTTTTAGGTTAACCGCTTCAAAAGGAAAAACCAATCCGTTAGTACTAGGAAGGATTACTCCATTATTAACCAATCTAACTCTTGGTTTCACCTCAACAAATGAAGCCTCAAGCTTGACATCTTCTTTTAAAGAATAACCTAAAGAGTTTTTTACAGAATGATTAATTACAACCGTTTTAGTACCGGTTAATCTTTGCTCCGTAAAAAGCTTCAAAAAGTTCCCACTCACCTCATACTTTAGGTTCGATACTCCCTTGATTTGAAGAAGTCCTTTTAAATCTTGCTTAGCATCTATTGGATCTGAGAAGTAAATGGATACAAACTGATTTGGAGACTGATTAACCTTCAACTCCATTACTTTAAAGTTGGAGATGGAAGGCAATACAAAGGTTTTCTGACCATCCATCTTTTGATTGATACTAGATCCATCATAGTTTAATATCACTTCTCTTTCTTCCTCTTTACGTTCTATTGAATCCACAACAAAAGTATGCTGCCTTTTATTCGCATCACTTTGCCATTTATACGCCAATGTTTTTCCATCAACGGATAAGTCCATTAAGTCAGCTAAATGCTTTTCATCCATTGCATCGGACGTTCTCAAAATTCCTGTTAGCTTATTCC
The DNA here is from genome assembly GCA_965661855.1 of Flavobacteriales bacterium. Lineage (GTDB taxonomy): Bacteria > Bacteroidota > Bacteroidia > Flavobacteriales_C > CBFIFL01 > CBFIFL01. The sequence continues at coordinate 39,351 of CBFIFL010000017.1, read as the reverse complement.
ATTTAAGATCCTTGTCGTTGTATGTCTCCATTCCTGAAAACATCACCGTAAAAGTTTGCTCAATCGTTTGAAATTGAAAGTCAAATTTTCCAAACTTTGATTCTACATCGCATATTTCAGCAAGATCAAAAGTCACATCATAAACTTGAGCAGAAGTCAATTCTTCTGGAACAAATTCTATTGTTCTGTTATCAACCCAATGAGCTTCTCCGTCAATACTTGGTGAAAAATGAAAGACATCGCTTAAAGCTTTGTCTCCTTCTCCAAATTTGGAGCTTTTCTCGTTTAATTTAATCCTAACAACGGCATTCTTAGATATAACACCAGAGGTAAATCCAGTGATATACTTACTAAAAGAAGTATCTACTTTTCTAATTAATTCTTTGTCTTGACAAGCGTAAAAACTGAGTAAGAATAATGTAATAAATACTCTTAAAAAGGACTTAAAATTCACAATGCAAATGTTTGTAGGGTTATGAAATCAATGATAGTAAGAAAAGATGAAATTCGATGCTTCAAGCTGAACTTTTTTCACAGGTAATTATTGCCTAATAGATGAACTTTTTTGACAAAAAAAAGACCGTCATAATTGACGGCCTTTCCTTATATCTCAAGTTTAAACTATTGTAAGCTTAAATCTGTGCTTTCAAAAATCTTGTTAGCAGATGCTGCAACGAAACCTTGGAACAATTCTCCGTTCTCCATGTTATGTCTGTAAGCAAACTCATAAAAACAAGTTGGTACTTCAAATACACCTTCTTCAAAGTTCATTGGTCTTAAATCAGCGATTGTAGAAGACTGCTCTAAATAAACATCCTTATCTCCCTTGATTTTACCTCCTGAAGCATTCAATCTGTATGTATTATCTTCTAAGAAGTTGTTTACATCTAATAATGAATCTAAAGAAGTTAACTTGTTTACATCTACTGTAAAGTGGTTTGCAGTGAAACCATATAAGTAGAACCAAGCAGCGTACTCTGATTCGTTTCTTAATGTTTGGTATAAGTCATGAGAAGGTAAGCTCCATAATCTTCCTCCTGTTAAGAACGTTAATGGGTTTACGTTATCCCAGTTTACTTCGTTTAAAACGTTTCTTAAGATAGCCTGAGTAGTCTCAGAAAACTCTTCCATCATTAACTCACTGATAAATACCTTCGGTAAATCAGCATTAGTTGGATGGTAAAAATGATTAGCTACTAATTTCTTTTCAGGGAAATTATATGTTCCTCCATTAACAAACCCTAACTCTAACAAGTAAGCAGAAACTCTTTCCTTGTTTAGTCTTGAATCATTTAAAGTTCTAAAAGCAATATGATCGTTAAAAACCTTTTCACCTTTACTTTCAAATAATTCTTTCACTTTCGGTGCAGATGGAGTAATGAATGAATAATTATTCCAAAGCGTGTTAAATAATTCTGTTGCGTTCATTTTATAGTTATTTCGTTTGACACAAATGTAAGTCAACTTAACCACTCTAGCCAATTTATAAAATTAACTATTTGTCATAAAAAGATATTTTGTGTTATATTGACTTTTAAATCTGTTGTAATTCAAAATTTGACTTATTAACAATTCAAAATATAAGATGGACTATCAACTTGACTATACAGATAAGCGAATAATTGATGAATTAACCAAGGACGCTAGGATCTCCTACCTTGAATTGTCTAAAAAACTGAACGTTTCAAACTCTATGGTTCATCAAAGAATCAAGAAAATCAAAGAAGCTGGAATCATCAGTGGAGCAGGGTTAAAAATTTCTCCAGAAAAAGCTGGCTACAAATCATGCGCTTACACAGGAATCGTTTTAACAGAAGCAAGATTCTGTGATCATGTTTCAAACGAATTAGAGAAAATACCTGAAGTAGTTGAATGTCATTATGTATCTGGAAAATACGCTTTGTTCGCTAAAGTGCATGCAACGGATAATGAGGATATGAGGTTAGTTCTGTATGATAAAATCCATCGAATCGAAGGAGTATCCAGTACAGATACCTTTATGTCTTTTCAGACTTATTTTGATAGAGAATTAAAAATGATAGAGGAGTAAAAAACCACATGGCTTGGTTTAGAAATCTTTCGAATCTAAAAATGTAAGAGGCTGCCTTAGTATTCTGTAATCCGTGTCGTTCCCGAAGGATACCCGAAGGCCACGGCCCGCCATAGTCCTATTAGAGCTTATCCCCTAGTAAAAAAAGTGTTAAGATTTCAAACAATGAACGCCATGTGGGGTAATGAAGGTACGTTTTTTTTTGATAGGTTTCCACAGATAAATGGCTTAGTCATTCAATAGAAAAGGAGAAGCTCTTATGTGTATTAGGTTTAAAACCAATAATGATTTAATAGAATCTAAGCATTAGTAAATCAGCCAATTTTCAAATCAGCTAATTAATACTTTGTCTCATTATCAAATACAGCCTTGGAGATATTCTGAACATTCTTAAAGTAGAATACTCCACCCCAGTTGTATACAATCATTTTATAGATATCCACTCGTCCTGCCTTGGAAACAATCACCTTTTTGATAGTACGATTTGACTCTGTTATAAATTCTTCATAAACTCCTTCAGGATACTTCTGCTCTAATTCTGAAATTTTTCCTTTCAATTTATCCTTCTCACTTGCCGAACGTGCATTCTTCAATTTCTCTTGGTAAGATTCCAACTGTTGATCCAAATCAGACACGTTTAATTTCTCTTCTTTAGCTGCTTCTTCGTCTGCCTTTTTCTTCTCGATTTCTTTAGACAACTTTAACTCTTCAGAGTATTCTAAATTTTTATCATCTATTCTTTTCTCATATCTCTTGATCTCTTCTTCTAGCTTACCTATCGCATAATCTATTTGCTTCAACTGTTGAATCAACACTGCATTCACCTTATCCGGATCTGGATTTGCTTCTAGGTTATCAATTTGATATTTCACCAAGTCTAACTTTTGCTTCAATTGATTAAGGTCTTTCTCCTTGTTCAAACGCTTATGATAATTCTTCTTTGTTTCAAGCTTTTTATCTAATGCAGCCTTCTCCCTCAAGATTGCTTCCATATTCTTCTTCACTTTCTCTAAACCTGTTTTCGTTCCGGCTTCATAACGTAATTTTTTAGCACTTGAATTATGGCGTACGCACTCTTGAAGCATAGGCACTTCAGCTTGTTTCAATTGGTAGATCTCAGACTTCTGTGAGTTATAGCCTTTCGTGTAAACGTTTAGACTATCTCTTAATGGTATTAAAAACTCTTCCTTTTCTAATTCAGCCAACGCTATAGAATCTGCTATTTCTCTTTTCCTATCCTCTCTTGCTCTGTATTCTTCCTTCCTCTTTTCTGCATCTAACTCCGCTTGTTGTTTACGACTAATAGATTTCTCCAAACGATCTTTATTAGCAGCAATTCTTTGGCGTTTCACCATTTCCTTTTTAATTCGGTCTTCTTCTGCCTCTTTCTTTTTAATAGCTTCTGTCTTGGCTTTCATGATAATAGCCATTCTCTTTTTCTCCTCTTCTTTTGATATCTTATTCTGAGCTAAATCTTTTCTCAAGGCTTTTTCTTCTATATCTAACCTGGTCAATTCATCTTCCAATTGACTATTCTCCTCTTTCATGTTATCGGCCTTGTTCTTTAACAACTTCGTTTGCTCATCTATTTTAGCAACGGCCTTTTTGATTTCTGCCTTTAGCTTATCTTCTTTAATCTTTAACTCCTTTTCTCTTCTTTCTTGAACAGCAATTTCAATTTGTTTCTTTCGCTCTTTCTTCTTCTCCTTTTCTAATTCCAGTCTTTCTTCCTGTATTTCTTTTTCCTTTTTCCTTAGTTTTTCAAGTGCATCGAATTCCTTTTTAGACTGCTTATCTCTAGAAGCACTTTCTTGGGCTTTGATTTTCTCTTTCGTTTTCTGAATCGCTTCTCTATTTTCTTTATCTGTTTTAACCTTTTCCCCTTCGATTTTCTTAGCAGACTCTAACTTCAATTCTTCTAACTTCAGTTTCTGTTTTCTTTCTTCAAGTTCTGCTGTTAAACCACTTTCCTTTTCTATATTCTTCTGCTCCTGCTCTTGTCTTAAAGCTTGTTCTTTCGCTATTCTTTTCGCTAACTCCTTCTTCTGATATTCAATAAGCGCCATTCTATCTGCCTTCAGCTGCTCTTTTATCTTAGCCTCTTCACTTGCGGCTTTCGCAGCTCTCTCCTTAGCTTCAGCCTTAGCCATTAATTTTTCAGTCTTCGCTTTATTTCCAGACTTACGTGTTTCCGCCTCTGTCACTTGTTTATTCGCATCAAGTAATTTTTGCTTCAATCTTTCTAATGCATCTTTATCCTTTTGAAGGTCAACCTTCAACTTAGCTCCATCTCTTTGAAGTTTGTTCTTCGCCATTTCCTCATCTATGGTTTGAGGAGTAGGGAAATTCTCTAGCGAGTCAGACATCAACTTGTCCTGATCTTCTTGTAATTTAATTTGATCTTTTAATGTTTTGATTTCTTCCAACAAACGAACTCTTGCCAATTTCTCATCTGTCATTTTACTTTCTTTCACCTCAACATCTCTTTCATTCTGAATCAACTTCAGACTATCCTTAAGAGCTCTTAGTTTTTCCTTCTTTAATCTTTTCTCTTCCTTTTGAGATAATTTATCTAGCTGCTCTTTCTTGGATTTATCCTGCTTAGCCTTTGCAATTTCAAAATTCAATTCTTCTTCTTTTTTCCATGAAGTTGAATCAACCACTTCCACGTTTGATTGACCTTGACTTGCTTTTGGCTGTTTAGCCTTTTTCCTCTTCTCCGCTATAACTTTCTTTTTCTTCTTGACATCTTCTTTTAACTTCTTCTCTCTAATCTTCAAAGCCTCGGCATTCTTCTTCGCTAACTCTCTTTGTTTTTCATACTCACTAGAGTCCTCAGATATCACCTTCTTAGTCTTTTCTTCTTTTTCTTCCACTTGATGTCTCTTCTGATTTTTCTTTTTAGCCTGTTGAATCTTTTTGTCAAATTTCTTCTGCGCTTTTGACTTAGCGTTTTTCTCAGAAAGTCTGGCAGCTTTATTCTTTGCTTCAATACGTTTTTTGATTTCTTCCTTCATTGCCTCATCAGACATGTCGGTCCCTTTCAACTCTTCAACTAATCGAATCGAATCTTCCTCTAACTCCAGTTTTAATCGAATAGCGGCAATACTATCTTTTGCCAATTGCTTTAACTTTTTCTTCTGTCGCTTCGCAAGGTTCTCGTATTTCTGTTGGATCTCCTCACTTCTAGCCTGAAACCTCTCCAGCTCTTCCATTTGCTTTTTCTTCGCAATTAGCTCTTGCTCTCTTTTTTCCTTTAAAGCTTTCTTTTGTTTAGCTTCTAAGTCTTTTTTCTTTGCCTGCAGCTCTTTTAAAACATTTAACTTTTCCTCCGGAAGCTCAATTTTAGAAATGATTGCGTCTTCTTCCAGATCCTCTAATTCTTTTAACTTACTTGCTTCCAGATCTTTGAGTTTTTTCGTCCTAGAATCACCCGCAGACTTCTTTTTATAATCAAGAACCGTCTTTCTTTCTCTTAGCTTAGCTAACTCCTCGTCAATCTCTATAATTCTACTTTCTTTATTTAGAATCTGAGACTCCATTAAGTTTTTCTCAATCTCAGCGTTTTTACCAGATAAAGCTCCATTGGATAAAGTCGACAAATTGATCTCAATAACGGACTTAGCTTCATTTTCAAGGCTTCTTTCTGATTCTAATTCTTTTATTCTCTTTTTAATCCATGAATCCTCATTTTTAATAGAATTATCAACCTTAGCAACTTTACTTTGTTGTTCTAGCTTTATAGAATCTAACTCTTGTTTAACTCTTTCCTTCGCCTTAACAATCTCGTTCTGTAGACTATCATCATATGCCTCTAGAATTTCTCTTTTCTTCTTTCTATTCATGAATCCTAAAGAACGTCCCGCAAAATAATCCTCAACAACCTTATCCCTGTAAGTCTTCTTTTCTTTTTGAGCTTTTACTGCATTCAACTTCTCCTCAGAATCATTCTCTGAATTAAGCTCTTCCGTCACTGACTCTCCCTTTAAAGCCTCTGTTTCCTTTGATGCTTTCTCTTTTTTTGCCTCAATTCGAAGTCGTTGCTTTTCTGCCTTTTTCTTATTCTTTTGAGAAAGCTTTGCATTCTTTTTCACCTGTTTAGAAATACCTGTTCTTAAAGCAGAGTCTTCCTTTTCAGCTTGAGCAGCTGCTTCTCTCTTTTCTTGATCAGCAGACAGACTATCTGACTTGGTTTTGTCCTTATAAGAATTCAATTCATCTTTTGCCTTCTGATCAATTTCTTCTTTAGTCAGCTTTTCTTCCTGCTCTTTTCGAATCTTCGCTCGCTTTTCTTCTTCTTTTGCTTGGAAGTCACGTAACTCAGCTTCTTGCTTTTCCTTTTGCTTTCTAGCCGCTTGCTTAATTTGTTTCTTTCGAAGTTTCGCAGCCATCTTCTGTTCTTCTTCTAAGCGAATCTCTTCTGCTCTTTTGGCATCTGCAAGAGCCTTTTCAGCTCGTTTTTTCCTTTTATCTTCTTCCTGCTTCACTTTTTCAAGTGCTCTATCACGTTCAACTTCTTGAACCTCTTCTTCAAATACTTTTTGCTGTTTTACCGATTCTTGCTCCTGAATGACCTTCTCCTCTTTCTTATTCGACACATCTGTGTTTGTCTTTTCATCTTCTTTATCTTCTTTCTGCTGAGCAGCAATCATTTGAGCTTTTCGCTTTTTAGCGTCCTCTTTTCTCTTTTGTTTTTGAAGCTTTAATTCTTCTTTCTGAAGTCTAGATTTTCTTCTTGCATCTTCAACCTTAGCAACGGCCTTAAGCTCTTCCTCTAATTGTTTTAATTGATCTTCTCTTGAAAGCTCCTTTTCTTCTTGAACTTCTTTCTCAGCCTCTGCTGGCAAATCGGTCTTCTCTTTTACCTTTTCCTCCAAGACTGCTTTCCTTTCTTTTTCTTTCTTCATCTCTTTATCGATTACTTTTTGATCTACTTCTGCTTCCTTTAGTTTTTCCTGAAGTTTTTTCTGACGAGCTTTCTCTTTTTGATTCGCTATTTCTAATTGTAATTGTTGCTCTTTCTGACGCTGTTCCTCCTCAAAAGCCATTCGCATACTATCCTTTGCTGTCTCCAACCTTTCTTGCTCTTCTTCAATTTTCAATCTTCGCTTGTATTCAGCCGTTTTCTCTTCTTCAAGCCTTGCCTTCACAATCTTCTCTTGTTCCGCCAAACCTAACTTTTCTTTATCCTTCTCAACTTTAGCTTGTGCCTTCTCTAAATCACGTAGATCCTTCTCCTTTTGTTTAGCATCCTTTTTAGCTTGTTGAGCAATTTTCTTTTCTAAAACTTTAGCTTCTTTACTCTGCTCTATTTTCCTCTTGTATTCTTCGGTTGTTTTAGAATTCTTTTCTTCCGATTTCTTGTTTTTATAGTTCTCTCCCTCATCAAAGGACTGTTTTTCAATATCCTTCTTGATTTCATTTTGCTCACGTAATTCGTCCTCCTTATTCAGTTTTTCATTTAAATCATCCTTAGCCTTCTTACGGTTTTTGGCTTCCGTTTTCTTTTTTGCTTTCGATTCATCCTTTAGCTTTTCAACCTCTTTTCTTAAACGCTCTCTTTCTTCTGCTTTCAACCTCAGAGCTTCCGACTTCTCCGCATCACGTTTTGCTTCCAAAGCTCTTCTTTCCTGACGTTTTCTTTCATCCTCTAATTCCTCTAACCTTTTCTCCTCTTCACGCTTTGCTTCTTCAGCTTGATAAGCTGCTTCCGCCACATCGTCTAAGCTATCTTGTTTTGCTTCTTCAAGCTCTTCCAGTTGCTTTTCTAAAGCCTTCTTCGTTTCCTTCGTGGCTTTCTCTTCTGCTTTCTTTCTTTCTAATTCAGCCTTTAGCTTAGCTTTTTCTTCAGCTCGCTTTTCCTTATCTATTAAAGCCTGCTTTTTAGCCTTTACTTTATCTTTTGCTGCTTGAACAGCTGCCTTCTCTGCATTAATCTTAGCTTGAAGTTTAGCTTCTCTTTTCTCTTTCGCCAATTGTGAAGCAGTACCATTATCTACTTTTTGATCCCTTTTTTCAGCGGCTTCCTTTTCCAGCTCCTCTTGATATTTCTCTTGCTTTTTTAAAGCATCTTCTTTTTGCTTATCAAATTTCTTTTTAAGCGCAGCTTCTTCCTTGAGTCTATCCTGTTTAATCTTATCTATTTCAGAACTCTTCTTTCTTTCAGCTTTTGCTTTAGCCTTTGCTCTTCTTTCTTCTTGCTTTGCTGCTTCCTTTTTTAATTTCTCAGACTGACTAACTCTTTTTAACTCCTGTTCTTGTCTTTGTTTTTCAATCTTAAGCTTCTGTAATTCTTCTTGCTTTCGTCTCTCCGCATCCAAGGCATCTTGACGTGCTTTCAATTTAGCCGCCTCCTTAGCTTTCTTTTCGGCTAATTCTTTTTTCATTCTTTCTTCTTCGATTTTAACCTCTTTCTTGGTTTCATCGATTACCTCATCAGCAAGTTCATCTTCAGCACTACCTTTAGTCTTTTGATACTTTTTAGTTTTCTTCTCTGTCTGTTTTCTTAGACGTTCATCATCCACCCTTTGTTCTTCAAGAGCTTGTTTCTGTGCTTCTTCACGCGCTTTAATCAAATCTTCACGAGCTTGATCTTTCTCCCGTTTACGCTGATCTTTATCCTTGATTTTCTGCAATTTAGCCTGCTTTCGAAGTCTTTCCTCTTCTTGTGCTGCTAACTTCGCTTTTTGCTTGACCTCTTCTTTAGACTCCTTTAAATCTTGTTTTTGTTGGACTTCTTGCTTCTTTAGCTTTTCTTTATTTTCCTCACGGATTTGCTTTTGCTCTTCTAATAATTGCTTGGATTTCTTTTGCTCCGCCTCTTTATTCAGACGATCAGAAATTTTGTTCTCTTGTTCAATTTGTTTTTGACGAAATGCAGCTTGTTGTTTCTGCTTTTTGAGATATGATTGCCGTTGAGCACGATCAGCAGCTCTTTTCTGAGCCTCTCTTTTTCTTAAACGCTTTAACTCTTTCTTAGCTTTTCTAGGGTTTTGAGCAGCAACTTCTTGGGTATTAACAAGCAATAGTAAGCCTATGATAAACAACAGCTTACCTGGAACAAGAATGCCTTTTGTTCGTAAATACCTCCATATTTTCTGGTCGAATTTCCTCATTCGCTTGTCTAGCAAGTGATCCGTTATACGGAGATACGGAATAAAAGTTTTTTGTTTTTTAAAATGGCTTGAAACTCTTTAACTCAGAATTGTTCAAAAACTTTCTTTTTATTTTTTATTTCAAATAATTCTTTGTAACATTGCACTCCGATTTTTTGCGCGGATTTAATATTATTACGATGGAACAGATCAAGTTTGTAGAGGCACAAAGTATAGAGAAAAAAGAGTGGTTAGAATTCTCAACAGGAGACACTATCACTGTTTATTATAAAATTATTGAAGGTACTAAAACTAGAACTCAGTTCTTTACAGGAACTGTTATCCAAAGAAGAGGTTCTGGAATGACAGAGACTTTTACTATTAGAAAGATTTCAAACGGTATCGCTGTTGAAAGAATCTTCCCAGTAAACTCTCCAATTATCGAGAAAATCGAAATTGGTAAGAAAGGTGCTGTAAGAAGAGCAAGAGCGTTCTACTTAAGAGAATTAACTGGTAAGAAAGCTAGAGTTAAAGAAAAGAAGTTTAGAAAAGAAGCTTAGTATATTGAAAGTCCCGCCAAGCGGGACTTTTTTTTGCTTATTTTTTCGTGATCCAAAACATGTATTCCATATGAAGACTTTTATTACAGCGCTTTTACTAAGCATATTTAGTTTGTCTTACTCGCAAGACTACAAAGTGAATATTGCTACAGGTACTTATGGAATCAATCCGAAAATTAGACTTCAAATTGAACTTCCTCTAAAAAGGTTTATTTCCTATGGAGTTATGGGAAGTTATTATTTAGATGAAGCACGTGGAATGGGACCTGCTGTTACAGCTTTTGGTCGAATATATCCAGCAAAAAACAAACAAGGTTTTTTCATTCAAGCTAAATACGAATATGCCTCTTTCGATGGACAAATCAACGAGTTTGTAGACGAGTTCTCCTTCAACTCTAGTGGTTATGGAATTGGTTTAGGAAGAAAAGGGCTACTGTTTGGTCACTTAACTTGGGAACCATACATTGGTTTTAAGAATATGACAGGTCCGGAAGTAGAAGACTTCATTGAAGGAACTTCAAAGTACAATGGCTGGAAAAACTGGACGGGTTCCATGTTTGATTTCCAGTTTAAAATAGGACTTCAAATCTAACTTATCCCTCCATTTATTCTATTCATCTAAATTTATTCTCAATTAATCGTATCCATTTATTGAAAACTGCGTAAGCTTGCGCGAATATTTAGGAAAAATAGATAAGGATATGAATAGATCTTGGAAGCTATTAGGTTTTGCTACTTTGATTACACTTACATCGTGTTTCAAAGATGAGTACAACTTCAATGATGTTAGCATGGATAATTACAATCCAAGTTTTGCAGCACCTCTATTGGAGGCAACTGTAAACCTAGGACAAGTAATGGAGAATGTGGACACTACTCAAATTAAAGCGGATGCTAATAACCTGCTAAAAATTACTTACTCAGACACACTGATGAGTTATAATGTTGCAGAGTTAATCTCTATCCCGACTCAAAGCATTTCTGAAACATTCACACTGCCTGCATTTAGTATTGATAACCTAAATAATGGATCAAGTGTTGAGTTACGTGATTTAGCCAATGGTTTAGGAGAACCGGACAGATCTATCATTTTAGCTAGTGATGGTGCCAATGCTCCTTTCCCAGCTATGCCATCTCAAGCCTTAGGTAACTATGGAATGGTAACTTTCACTGATTTTAACACAGTAGTATTCTCTCAAGGTACGCTTACTATTGAAATCACAAACAACTGGCCATTTCCTGTTAATAATTTAACGATGGATATTATTAATGTTGGTGATGGATCAATTATCGGGTCTTATTCTTACTCTTCAATTGCTATGGGAGCCACAGAATCTGATGCTGTAGATTTAACTGGTGTTACAATGACTAACAATCTCCAAGCAAATATTACAAACATTGAGTCCCCAGGTACTGCGGGAGTTCCTGTTTTAATTGACTTAGCTTCAACACTTGATGTTAGTTCAATTGCATCTAACTTAGAAGTATCTTCTGGTTCTGCTATTTTCCCAAGTCAAAACGCAATCTCTGAAACAGTAGATGTTGATTTAACTTTGGATAACGGAGAGGAATTAAACAGTGTTCAATTGAACTCAGGAAGTATTGATTATAGCATTGACTACGGTTTAAGAGAAGATGCTCAAATCACCATCTCTTTACCATACATTACCAGTAATGGAACACCAATTACAGAGGTAATTAATGTGACTTCTGATCACATCAATTCTCAAACAGTAAATGGTTCAATTGACTTAAGTAATCATACCATTGACTTAACTGCAAACGGAGCTCAAACGAACTATATTGAAGCAAACGTTAGTGCAAGTATTATTTCGTCTGGACAGATTATACCTTTCAGTATTACTGATGCGGTAACAGCCAACTTAGATATTGCAAACCTAGATATCGCATTTATCGATGGATACTTAGGAAACTTAACAGAGTCTATTCCGGCAGACACCATAACAATTGATCTATTCAATAATGAATTTAGTGAATTGATATCTGTTGCCGCTCCTGAGCTAAGCATGAGACTTAATAATTCAGCAGGTATACCTATTGAGGCTGATATGTCTCAGATCTTTGCATATAACGATCAGACTTCACTTCAATTAACAGGTATCGCTACCCCATTAACTATTAACTCTCCTAACTATTCACAAATAGGTCAGAGTATGGTTACTGATATTAGCTTAAATAGAGACAATTCAAATATTGTTGATGTATTCGATCTTAATCCAAGTGGTATTGCTTACCAAATGATTATTGAAACAAATCCAGCTGGTAACACAGGTGATATGAACTTCATTAACTCTGATAGTAAAATTGATGTAACAATGGATGTTGATGTTCCTATGTATGGAAGTGTAAGTGGATTTTCTATCGAAGATACTTTAGACTTCGCTTTAGACTCAATCAACGTACTTCAAAGTGCTACTCTAAGAGCTATCATTGAAAATGAATTCCCTGTAGATGTTGACGTTCAATTGTACTTTGTAGACGAAAACTATGCCGTTATTGACTCATTATTTAGTAACGGAGAAAGATTAGTTCAATCTTCTACTATTGATGCTAATGGGGACTTGGTGAGTGCTACAACAAGTGAAAATGACATCGTTGTTTCTGAAGATAAACTAGACAATTTAATGAACTCTTCGAAGATCATTTTACACGCTAGTTTAGAAACTGGAAACGGTGGAACTCAAGATGCTAAATTCTATACGCATTACGAGATGAACATCAACTTAGGAATTATTGCTACTATTCAAATCAATCAAGAGTAAGATGAAAAATATATTATTCATTATATTAATATTAGCGTTCGGTTTAACAGAAGCGCAAGAGAGAACACTTTACGGAAATCCATATGTATCTCAGTCTATGAGAAACAACCCTGGATTCATGCCTAAATACAAGTTTCATTTAGGTCTTCCAGTAATGTCAAATGTATCATTCGCATTTGCAAGTCCAAGCTTTGCTTTATCTGATATTTTAATTGGAAATGGAGCTAATGCTACCACTCAACTTAACGTTGATGGAATCTTGGCTAACACAAAATCAACTAATTCGATTGGTTTTGACATGGGGATGGATTTATTAAGTTTTGGTTTCCGAATTAAGGAAATTAATCAGATTACATTTAGTGCTTCGTTTCATAATTCTGTTTCATTCGGAATGTCAGATGGATTTGTAAACCTTGCTATGAACGGAAATGCTGGTCCAGGTATGTTAGGAGTTACACACTCTATCAATAATACAGGATTAAGTGCTAGATCATATATGGATTACGGACTTACTTTCACTCGTGAAGTAATCGAGGATAAATTAACAGTTGGTATTAGACCAAGGTTTATAGTTGGTATAGCTGATGCAAGCACTACTAACTCTGAATTCACATTAACTACTGATCCAGTATCTTTTGCTCTTCAAGGAACATCTGCAGTTGACGTAAGAGTTGGAGGAATTGGAAACCCATTAGCTGATAACTTCGGTGACGATTTGATGTCTAACCTGACTGGTTTTGGAAATACTGGTTTTGGAGTTGACTTAGGAGGTTCTTATCAATACAATGACAAATTATTGCTTTCATTAAACGTTAATGATTTAGGAAGTATTAAATGGAATGGAGTTACAGTAAGTAGAACAAACTCTGTTTCGATTGGAGCTACACCGGACTCCATCTTGTTGAGTGATGAAGAAGATGCTTTTACTGACTATATTTTCGGATTATTTGGATTACCTGATAGTGTTCAAATTGATGACATCTTAAGTACTAACGATAACAACTCATACACTACTGGACTAAATACAACTATCAACATTGGAGGTAGCTATGTATATAATGATTACTTCATTTTCTCAGGTTTAGCTCAAGGTAGATTCATCAATGGAAGACTTTCACCATCTATGACTGTTGGAGGTAACTTTAAGTTGAATGATGTTTTATACGTAAGTCTTAACTACTCAGCAATCGATGGTTCTTATAACAACATTGGAGCTGCTTTAACATTAAATGCTGGACCAGTTCAAATGTTTGTTGCTTCTGATAACATCTTCGGGTTGACTCAAGTAGATTACACAAACTATTTGAATACTAAGTTCGGAATCAATTTTATAGCTGGTTATAGTGATAAGAAAATTGAGAAGAAGGCTAAGAAGAAAGCTACAAAAGGACAAAAGAAAACTAAATCGGATAACAAAGAGTCAACTAAGAAAAAGGATGACGCTAAACCGAAAAAAGATAAAGAGTCTGATAAAAAAGCAGAGTAATAATATTACACCTGAACAAAGGAGGTCACCTATATTAGGTGGCCTTTTTTATTGTAATAAATTTATCAGTTTCCGAACATTATCTCTATTTGAAAAAGGGCTTAAAACAGCTTCTCTTTTATTCAGCTCACTTTCTACTACCCAATCTTTTGCCATCAACTCGCTTATCTTACTTCTAAACTCCTCAGAAGTATTGGCTAACGAACATAAACTTTCTAAACCTGTATTTAAAACCATTGGATCATTTGCTATAACAAATCGTCCTGTAAACAAAGACAATAATAACTTCAACTTAATACCAGTAGCTTGAAAGGTAGGTAATACGTTGATGTGAGCGTTTTCTAATAAACTCTTTATCTCTTCAGTACTTATATCCTCCTTCAATACTACATTATCGTAGCTTTCAATTTTCAACTTTAATTCAAAAGAAGCTCCAGAGCCTGCGATTATTAGCGGTGTATCTATATTGGAAAAAACTTCATCAACCAGATAAATAGCTGCTCTATTGTTCTCCCCTACACTTAGGTTTCCATGATAAAAACAATACTTACCATTTCCTTGAGGTAATCTTACCCCATCAGCTTGATGAAAAGCGCCAATTAAATTTGACTTGGAATACTTTCTTTGAAAATAATTATGGTCTGATTCAGAAATTGTAAACACATCAGAAACATAATCTACCACACGTCTTTCAAAAGCCTTAAGCTTTTTCGATTCCCACCTGAAGTAGACTTTCTTGATTAGGTTTCTTTCAATCTGTGATAAATGCTGATAGTAATCTGACTCTACGTTGTGATTTCTAATGAATAATCTGTCTTTAGCTAGTCCACCTTTAAGCGCGTAATAAGAACTATGTAAGCCTTCGAACAAGATTGGATAATCATCTTCAGCTAATCGCAGTAATAGATCATCAGACACTCTCGTATTAACTATGAAAGGAATTTTTGATAACAACTTCAGTGGAGACATCTGTCTTTGGTAATAATAAACCTCATCACAAATAGATTCCAACTCGCTTGCCTGATCTCTTCCGTATTCAAAACAATGTAGAATGACTCCAACACCACTTTCTTGTAAAACTTTCAACTTATAATACACATCAATAACACCCCCATAGTTTGCAGGAAACGGAATATCAAAACTGACGATGTGTATTTTATTTAGCACTTTTCTAATTCTTTAAAATATTCCGCAATTTACTTTGCTCCTTATCCCATGTTAACTCTTTAGAAGCTAACAAAGCATTGGACTGAAACTCTTTCAACAAATCAGAATCTTCAAACAGTCGATTAACCGTTTTAGCAATTTCACTCGGACTAACTTCCTCTAATACCAAACCTACCTTGAAATCTTCCACTATTCGGTTAACTTCAACCAAGTTCGAACAAATAACTGCACATGAAGCTTGAAGGTAATCAAACAACTTATTAGGTAAGCTGTATCTATAATTTATGTTACTATCCTTATCCAAGGAAAATCCAATTTGAGCCTTAGCTGTTAGCTCTTTTAATTCTGATAAGGGCACCTTTCCTTTAAAACTCACCTTGGTTTCAAGAGACTTCTCTTTAACAAGATCTTTCAGTTTTGGAAGAGCATCTCCATCTCCAATAACCCACAGCTTACCATCTATAAACTCCATTGCACTTAACAGTTCTTCTCCTCCTCTATCAACATTAATCCCTGCCCCTTGTAGCACAAGAAGTTTCTCTTCTTTTTCAAAATTCACTACATCACTTCCAATTGGGACATTCCTAATCACCTCAACCTTTATGTTATACTTCTCTCTAAATAAATTTGCAATGGACTCATTTACAGTTATCATTGATTCTATTCTTGTTAGAACAAAAGCTTCTATCCATTTCCAAACCTTCTGTACTCTTGGTCGATGAATCAATTCCGGTACTTCCGTGAAATACTCATGAGAGTCGTAAACAAGTCGTTTTCCTTTGAGATTGCTGATAATGAAGTTTGGTAATAGCGTATCTAAATCATTGCTAAAAAGCAGGTTTGACTTGCTTGTAAGCAGTAACAAAAACAACCTCAAATTATACTCGGCATAAAACAATGGTCCATTTTCAAAAAGAAGACTCATTCTTTTACATTCATAAGATCTTTTCTCTAATACTAAGCTGTTTTTCAATTTTCGACCAATCAGCACTACCTCATAGCCTTCTTCATGAAGCAACGAACAAGTACGATGTACTCTTTGGTCTGTGACCAAATCATTTATTACACTTACCAAAACTCGCTTCATATTGGACACTAAAATAAGAAAATGTAAATTCGAATAAAGTTCTAAAAAATGGCAATCCAAATTCAGTCTAACATTTCACTACAAGCTTATAATACTTTTGGAATCGACGCCAATGCAAAAAGCTTCTGTGAAATTGAATGTATAGCTGATTTACAGGAACTTAAGACCAAAGAAGAGTTTGATTCGGAGCGACTTGTTTTAGGTGGAGGTAGTAACATGCTTTTACTGAATAATTGGAACGGTTTAGTTATTCTTAACAGCGTTAAAGGTATTTCGATTGAGAACGAAAATGCGGAAAGCGTTTTACTTAAAGTTGGAGCCGGAGAGGTATGGCATGATTTCGTTTTATACACCGTTAATAACGAATACTACGGAATAGAGAATCTATCCTTAATCCCAGGAAGTGTTGGAGCTAGTCCAATCCAGAACATTGGTGCTTACGGTGTTGAAATCAAAGATACTTTTGAAAAGTTAGAAGCATTTAACATTGCCACTGGACAAGTTGAAACTTTCAGCAAAGAAGATTGTAAGTTCGGATACAGAGAAAGCGTCTTCAAAAAAGAATTAAAAGGAAAATACATTATCACACAAGTGTATTACCGCCTATCCAAAATGCCTTCTTTCAACACTTCTTATGGTGCTATTGAAGAACAGTTAGCGGAAAGAGGTATCGATAACCCAAGCATTAAAGACATTAGTAATGCTGTAATCTCGATTAGACAAAGTAAATTACCTGACCCAAAGGAAATTGGAAATAGTGGTAGTTTTTTTAAAAACCCTGTCATCGATTCAGAGCAGGCTAAAAAACTAAAAGAACAATTCCCTAAAATGGTTCAATACCCGGTTGATAATGGTGTTAAACTTGCTGCTGGTTGGCTAATTGAAAGCTGTGGTTGGAAAGGCTATAAAGAAAATGGATTCGGAGTTCATGATAAACAAGCTTTAGTTCTTGTTCATTATGGAGGTGCAAGTGGACAAGACATTTATAATCTTTCCCAAAAAATTATTGACTCAATTTATGAGACTTATGGTGTTTCCTTAGAAAGGGAAGTTAATATGATTAGCTCAATTTAGTCAATACAAAATCTATCATTTCCTGGTTACCTAACAGTTTATTATGTCCATAACCTTCAGTAAATAAGCAATCTATTGAGGGGTTTTGATCCTTTAAAATTTCAGAATGTCTGAACGGCACATCCTTATCATCTTTATCTGCAACAATTGACACTTCTATTTCTCTTTTCAATAATTCAGGAACAACATTTAATAATTCATACTCCTCTAGAGTAACTCCAAAATTATTTTCAATGTAAGTCCTGAAGTACTTTACCAGGTTTTCAGAACCATTAATTGTAATAACAAAAGACTCAATCATTTCTTTCGATATACTAGGACTATTGATAGTGATCAAGCCTTTTGCTTTTGCTCGATTTTTAAGAGCTAATGCACTTGCTACACCTCCAAGTGAATGTCCAATAATGTAATGAAAGCCTTTGTTACGAATAGAGAGTTGCTCAATTATCTTCTGAAAATCCCAAAGGTGTGTCTTCTTTCCTACCGATCGACCATGAGCTAAAGCGTCAAAAGTAATCACATGAAAACCTGCATTGACTAATTGAGGTATTAATGCCCAAAATTGTCCACCTCTACCCGACCATCCATGTGAAAGTAACACTGATTTATCAGCACCTTTATTCCATTCATACACTTGAACGTCTTGAGCTTTATAACTATGCGTATAAAGTTCTGCTGTATTCAAAAAATCAATCTCTTTTGCTTTAGGAGGAAAATGAAACGGTGTAGAAAATTTATCTACAGCCCAAATATGAGCTTGCTTAGTTAGTACTTTTTCTACGATTGGATATAGCTTTTTCGTTATCCTCAAGATTAGAGGCATATCCTTTTTACTATTAAAAACCGACTCTTCAACTGCCATATTCAAAGGCAATTTACATATTAATCGACTAATTCAATACTTTATATATCAACTCTTTAAGGACTTGATCATTACCGATTTCACTTGCTCCAACACCTTTTAAATTCAGGTCGGCTTTTTTCAAGTGACTCATCACTTTAGCTAATTTTTTGGTGTTATAGTTTCTCGCCGCCAACTCATATTCTTTGATAAAGTATGGATTCACTTTTAACACCTTTCCTAAATTGGCTGGGCTTTTATCTTTCACAAAATGAAAAGCCATTGTCTTTTCAAAAAACTGATACAAAGTAATTATTGTTAAAATCGCCGGATGTGACTTAGGATTAGCATTGAAGTAATTAATAATTTCAAATGCCTTAAGACTATTCTTTGAAGCTAAAGCTGATTGTAATTCAAAATTATTGAAGTCTTTGGACACTCCAATATTCGTTTCTATGATATCCGTATCAATCTCAGCTCCTTCACTTAATATAACCGAAAGCTTTTTCAATTCATTGTCAATTTTAGACAAGTCATTACCTAAAAATTCCGTCAATAAACTAGCCGCTTTCATACTTATCGGGTGACCCATTTTTTTGGCTTGCTGAGTCAACCATGCTGGAACTTGATTTTCGTAAAGGCCTTTGCTTTCTAATACAGTTGCAACTTTAGCTAGTTCTTTATAAAACGAAGATCGTTTATCCAACTTTCCATACTTGTAACAGATGATTAGCACTGTGGACGGCTGGATTCCTTTTAAGTAAGATTCTAGTTTAGCCAGTTCATTTTTTCTAACCTCTTGTGCTTCTCGAATGATCAACACTTTGTATTCAGACATCATTGGAAACTCTTTTGCAGTCGCAATTACCTGCTGAGCATTGAATTCTTTCCCATATATAACGGTCTGATTAAAACTTTTCTCCTCTTCTGTTAGAACTGTTTTCTCCAACAAATTAGTTACTTGATCGATATAATAAGCCTCATCTCCATGGAGTAAATAAACAGGAGAAAACTCTCTTGCTTTTACCTTATTAACTATTGACTTTAATTCTGGGTTGTTCAAAATCTTAAGTGTTTAACCGTATTCCCGTTGTTAATTAATTGTTCCAGTGATTGAATTCCCAACTTAACATGTTGCTCTACAAAATTTTGAGTAACACTTTTATCAGATTCCGC
Organism: Flavobacteriales bacterium; assembly: GCA_965661855.1. Classification (GTDB taxonomy): domain Bacteria; phylum Bacteroidota; class Bacteroidia; order Flavobacteriales_C; family CBFIFL01; genus CBFIFL01. Next base: position 20,033 of record CBFIFL010000017.1, on the reverse strand, counting down.
CGTTTTAACACCTTCTTCAATCATCGGAATATCTGACACCAAAAGTAATGCTCCTGCGGGAATTTCGTTAGCAAAACCTGCAGTAAATATTGTAGCCGTTTCCATATCTATTGCCATTACCCTCATTACCCTTAAATAATCCTTGAACTCTTCATCATGTTCCCAAACTCTCCTATTCGTTGTGTAAACTGTTCCTGTCCAATAATCACTCCCACTATCTCGAATGGTAGTCGAAACAGCTTTTTGCAGATTAAAGGCCGGTAAAGAAGGCACCTCTGGTGGTAAATAATCATCAGATGTACCTTCCCCACGTATAGCGGCAATGGGTAGAATCAAATCTCCCACATTGTTTTTCTTTTTCAGTCCACCACATTTCCCCAAAAACAAGATAGCTTTTGGGGAAATACTAGATAAAAGATCTACCACCGTTGCAGCGTTAGCACTACCCATTGAGAAATTAATAATGGTAATGTCTTTATGTGTAGCACTTGGCATCGGTTTATTTTCACCTTCTACCTCGGCTCCTGTTAGTTCAGCAAATAAATTGACATAATTCTGAAAATTGGTAAGCAGTATATACTTTCCAAACGATTCTAAAGTCTTTCCTGTATATCGAGGTAGCCAATTTGCTACTATTTCCTTTTTCGTTTTCATATTTTTATTGTTTTTTAAATCATGACTACACTCAACTTTCCTCCAATTAAAGCTAAAGTCCAAAAAGGACTAGATGGAAGGTTTAGCATATATGACATTGTTCGTAATCAATTTGTTCTTCTTACTCCAGAAGAATGGGTTCGTCAGCACGTAGTTCATTGGTTAAATTCTGACCATAATCTTTCTTTGGCCAGTATTGCTATTGAAAAGCAACTGGTGATCAATGAACGTAAAAAGCGCTTCGATATTCTCTATTATAAAAATGGAAAAGAACATCTACTTATCGAATGTAAAGCGCCTGAAGTAAAGCTTTCTGATGCTACATGCCATCAAATTGCAGTGTATAACAAAGTCTTAAATGCGCCATTGCTAATGATTACTAACGGTATAAAGTCAATTTTGTTCGAATGGTCTGAAAATGACCAGGTTTATTCAGTCAAGGAAACGCTGAATTTATAGAACTTTTTCTTGATTCTTTCGTTCAACGCTCCAAATGCACTAATTATGAGGAGTTTATTACTAGCTATTCTGGTTTCGTTAACCAGTGTTTCTTTTGCTAAATCAATTGATAAAGCGCCTAAAGTTTTTCAACTACCAGAAGGTATATCATCTGAAGATTACCAAGCTGGAACAATAGTTATAAAAGAAAAAGCAGAATTTAAAGGAGTTTTAGCTGGAAGAGATGTAAATGGAAAAGATTTTCTTCATCAAGTTATGGTAAACATTGGAATCTCTGAGGTTCAAAAAGAATTCCCTTTTCACCAGACTCCAAAATTAAAAACGGATAAACAAGGTAATCCTCACATTGACCTTTCAACTATTAATAGAATTAAGTTTGACGAGTCTATTGACATTGAGACTGCAATCAATCAGCTGTTATCCACTGGTATGTTTGAATATGCCGAACCATTGTTTTTGCAATCGATCCTTTATGTTCCGAATGACACATTAATTGACGTGCAATATTATCATGATCTAATTCAGGCTTATGATGGTTGGGATATTTCTAAAGGCGATACGAATATTGTAATTGCCATTACCGATACTGGTATTGAAAAAAACCATGATGATTTAAAAAATAAAATCAAATTTAACTATGCTGATCCTATTAATGGAATTGATGATGATGGAGATGGTTATGTAGATAATTTTCATGGATGGGATGTAGGAGACAACGATAATGATCCAGAAATCCACACTTCAAATCATGGTCTTTGGGTTGCAGGAATTGCAGGAATGGAAGCTGATAACGTTGGCCATGGTGCTGGTGTTGGGTATAACTCTATGATTTTGCCAGTAAAGATTATGGACGCTAGCGGAACCATTGCCAATTCATATAATGGAATTGTTTACGCCGCTGATCATGGAGCTGATATTATAAACTGTTCTTGGGGAAGTGCAAATTCTTGGAGTCAGTATGGGCAAGATATTGTTACCTATGCTACGATAACAAAAAATGCACTGGTTGTTTGTGCAGCTGGTAATAGCACAGCTGATGAAGCATTCTATCCTGCCTCTTTCAAATACGCCCTGAGTTGCGGTATGATTGATTCAAACGATGTTATTAATAGTAACTCTACATGGAATTACAGAATTGATGTTGCGGCTCCTGGTGGATGGATGCCAACAACGCATAGAAATAACGGTTGGCAGAATGTTGGTTCTGGATCATCATTTTCATCTCCTGTAGTTGCTGGGATGGCTGCTATTATTAAAGCAGAAAACCCAACTTGGAGCGCTATGCAAATAGCAGGTCAAATAAAAACCACTTCAGAAATAACAGATACAATAACTGCTAACTTACCTTATCAGGACAAGCTTGGAGATGGTCGTGTAAATTTATACAACGCATTGACTCAAAGCGGAAAGCCATATATTGAAATTGATTCTTACTCGTTTGGAAACAGTGCTTTTACCGATAATGATACCATCCTGTTTACAGGTGATTTTATTAACTATTTGGATCCATCTTCATCAGCATTAACTGCTACTATTGAAAGTCCATCTTCTTATGTTGAAATAATTGATGGAACTGTAACACTTGGAATAGTTAACACACTAGCTAGTACAAACAATAATTCCAACCCTTTCAAGTTCAGAATTATTCCTGGAGCTCCTACAAATACTTCGATAGATTTAATTGTAAGATATAGTGATGGGAGTTATACCAGTAAAGATGCAATAACGGTTGTAATCAACAGAGATTATATTGACATGGACATCAATGATGTTCTTGTTACAATTGCTTCAAATGGAAGACTTGGGTTTGGAGCTGGAAATCAACTTAATGGTAGCGGAATTTCTTATCAGAATGCCAGTAACATTTTGTACGAAATGAATTTTATGATCGCACAAAGCACTACACAAGTATCATTTGCGAGAGATGATGAATTTGTTAAAAATGGTGCTTTAAATGTTCTTAATCCAGGCTTAGAATCTGATAGAGACATTAAAACATTTTTTGATGATTCTCCTGCTGGAGGAAATGAATTAGGAGTTAATGTAAAAGCTAAAGCCTTGGCTTGGGATAAGTCAGGACACGAAAACTACGTTATTTCAGAATACAAAATTGTAAATAAAAGTGGTGGTGACTTAGTAGACATCTTCCCAGCGCTATATGCCGATTGGGATATTGGTACTTGGAATGCAAACATCGCTTATTACGATGCAGAAAGACACATGGGTGTGGCTTATTTCCCAGGAGGAACTTATGCTGGTCTTCGTTTGTTAACGGATACTGCTAAAACCAATTTCTATGCTTTAAGTAATGACGGAAGTGATGGTTCTATTAGTATCTATGATGGATATAGTCAAGAAGAACAATACAACACTGCTACTGGTGGTTTACAAAGAACATCTGCGAGCTTAGGCGATATTGCTGAATTAATTGGTGCTGGACCAATGACTTTATCGGATACTGATTCAATAACGATAGCTTTCGCAATTATTTTAGGAATGGATTCTGCTTCGATCGTTGCAGGAGCTGATAGTGCTGCAACTCAATACTACAATATTAGACACGTAGATATGAATTTATCTGCCATTCAAAATGTTGCTTGTAATGGAGATTCAAATGGATCTGCCACAGTAAGCAGTGAGTACGGTATTGAGCCTTATTCTTATTCTTGGAATGATGGAGAAAACCAAACGGGAGCTACAGCTAACGATTTGGATCCAGGACAATATATTGTTACAGTAACTGATGCAGTAGGAAATACAAATACTAGAAACGTAATTGTTGGAGAACCTGATTCACTAATTGCAACGTTGAACTCAGTAAGCAATGCAACTTGCTTCGACTATTGTGATGCTACAGTGGGCCTAAGTGTTACTGGTGGAACAATGGGATACAACTATCATTGGAATGATAGTACATTACCTAACTCACCTGCACCGCTATTATGTGCTGGATCATTTGAACTTGTCGTTGAAGATGCCAATGGTTGTACAGATAGCCTTGCTTTCTCTACATCACAACCATTAGAATTGACTTTGGCATTAAGTGACACGGTTCACCAAAGTCATCCTGACACTTGTAATGGATCAGCTAGCATTGTTGCTGCAGGTGGTATCGCACCATACTCTTATTCATGGGATGATGACAATTCAAGTGTAACAACTTCTGTTGACAGTCTGTGCGCTGATTACTTTACAGCTACTCTTATTGATGCTAACGGTTGTATCACACAATTGGGTGTGACAATAGAATTAGATTATGAAGAACCTTCTTCAATATTCTCAACAAACGGTGAATTCAACTTGTACCCTAACCCTAGTAACGGGGTGGTAAACATCAAAAGTGATAAACTAATAAAGAGTATTGAAGTTTATGCGCTTAATGGTCAGGTTGTTTCTAAAATTAATAGTAACAATACTACAGTGACTATTGAACACCTAAATACTGGTGTATACCAAGCGATAATATATTTCGAAGACGGTATTAGCACTAAGAGATTTGAGATTATTAAATAGATAATCTATAAAACATCAAATAAAAAAGGGGACTATCTAGTCCCCTTTTTTGTTATACTAATTGGCAAGTATGTAAAATACTTACCTATTACTCTTACTTAAAATATCTGAAATCGTGATTATTCTCAATCTTTAATAAACTATTGTAGATCAATCGAACAACACTAGCAACATCTTCTTTACTTACCATTTCCACAGTAGTATGCATGTATCTTAATGGTAATGATATTAAAGCAGAAGCTACACCTCCGTTAGAATAAGCAAACGCATCTGTATCTGTCCCTGTAGCTCGTGAAGCTGCCATTTGTTGGAAATCGATATCGTTATCTTTGGCCGCAGATTTAATAAGCTTTAAAAGGTTATTCTGAACTGCAGGACCTGTAGTTAAAACCGGACCTTTTCCAGCATGTAGATCTCCCTGTTCTTTTTTATCGATCATAGGAGTTTGCGTATCATGACAAACATCTGTTACGATAGCCACATCTGGCTTGATTGATTGAGTTACCATTTCAGCCCCTCTTAAACCTACCTCTTCTTGAACAGCATTTACGATGTATAATCCGAAAGGAAGTTCAACATTGTTCTCTTTAAGTAATCTTGCTACTTCTGCAATGATCACCCCTCCTATTCTATTATCCAAAGCTCTACTTACATAGTATTTGTTGTTCAACACCATGAATTCATCTTCATAAGTAATCACACTACCTACTTCAATTCCTAAAGCTTCTACTTCTTCTTTCGTAGTACAACCACAATCCAAGAATATGTTCGTCGTTTTAGGAGCTGGGTCTTTTGCTTTTCTGGTATGAATTGCTGGCCATCCAAATACCGCTTTCACAATACCTTTATCTGTATGAATGTTTACTCTTTTTGATGGAGCAATCATGTGATCTGATCCACCATTTCTTCTTAAGTAAATGAAACCATCATTTGAAATGTAATGCACAAACCAAGAAATCTCATCAGCATGTGCCTCAATTACTACCTTATACTTTGCTTCTGGATTTATCACACCATAAACAGATCCATAAGTATCCACATGGTATTCCTCAATGTAAGGTTTAATGTAATCCAACCAAATTTTTTGTCCTTCTGCCTCAAAACCTGTAGGTGAAGGATTATTCAAATACTTTTCAATAAAAGCCTCTGACTTTTCGTTTAAAATATCTTTTGTATCCATAGTTTCTATTTGTATCCTAAGTTATTAAACATTTCCTGAGCCGCTTGTCTTTCTTTAAATACATTAACGTTTAGCTCACCTTTTCCATTCTGATCTATAACCAAATGTTTTGGCTGTGGAATTAAACAATGCTGAACTCCACCGTATCCTCCAAGGGATTCTTGATATGCACCAGTATTGAAAAACCCAATAAACAATGGTTTTCCCTTTTCCATCTTTGGCAAGTAAATAGCATTACTGTGTTGTTCAGAATTATAGTAATCATAACTGTCACACGTTAATCCACCCAGAAACACGCGTTCATAATCCCTTTCCCAAGCATTTACAGCTAAGAGAACGAAACGTTCATTAATTGCCCATGAATCAGGTAAAGTGGTCATAAATGATGAGTTGATCATATTCCATCGTTCCCTGTCATTTTGATCCTTTTGATCAATAATCCCATAAATCAAGGCTCCTGATTCTCCTACCGTAAACTTTCCAAACTCGGTTAGTATATCTGGCTCCGTGTAATAATTATCATTACAAGCATTTTTGACTTGCTTTAATATCTCTTTCAAAACGCCTTGATAATCAAAATCAAAATTCAACGAATTTTTAATTGGAAAACCTCCACCGATATCTAACATACTCAAGTTTCGAGCATACTTTTTTAAAGACAAGTAAACATCAATTGTTTTATTCAACTCACTCCAATAATAGGGAGAGTCTGAAATTCCTGAGTTCACAAAAAAGTGCAGCATTTTAAGATCTAACTGTGGATTGTCTTTTATCTGCTCCAAATAGAAATCCAACACATCTAAATATCGAATACCTAATCGACTGGTATAAAATTCAAACTTAGGGGCTTCTTCTGCTGCAACACGTATACCTAGTTTAATATGCTTGTCAGTTAAACTAAGTAAATCACTCAATTCCTTTTTGTTGTCTAAAACAACATACACATTGGTGAATCCTAAGTCTAGTAATCGAACTATCCCTTCCAGGTAATCAGTCGTTTTATATCCGTTACAAACAATAATATTATCCTTCGAAACAGATCCTTGTTTATACAGATGTTCTATAATGCTTATATCAAAAGCACTAGATGTTTCTACATGTCCGTTATTATCTAATACCTTTTCTAAAACAAATTTAAAATGAGATGATTTAGTACAATAACAATAATGATAAGATCCTTCGTAACTAAGCTCTTCCATTGCAGCTTTCATCCATCTTCTAGACTTATCCATATTCTTCTGAATACTAGGTAGGTAGCTTATACGAAGAGGACTTCCATGCTCTTTAATCAAAGACATCAAGTCGACGTTATTCCAAGATAATTGATTATCATTCACCTTAAACTCTTCGTTAGGAGCCTGAAAAGTTTGCTTGATTAGTTTTCGATATGAATTCTCCATGTCCAAAAATAATCAAGAATGAGCACTCTTTAAGACATGAAATCAAAACAATTGTTCCATTTTGACCGCATTTTTAGTATTTTCAACTATCAATTAAAAGCAAGCATATTATGAATTGGATCAATGCTCACTTTGAAGAAGTGTTAAGTTATTTCTTTAAAACTTATAAACCTCAGTATTTAAACAAGGTTTCTGAATTTCTAGAAGAGTTCAAAGGTCAAGAGTTAAAATGTATCCAATTACTTTGTGCAAGGTATTTTGTTGACTTCGAGAAGTTCGTTTCTAAAGCGAAACTTGAGTTAAACATTGACGCTGCAGCCATTGCAAAAGCGGAAGCAGAATATAAATCCTTAAACTCTACTTCACCTGCATCACTTAACGAAGGTGAAGCCAATGTGGAAAGTGAAGAAGAATATGAAGAGGCTGAAGAAGAAGTTGAAAAAAAGAAATCTAAACTTCCATTAATTATCATATTATTAGTTGTTGTTTTAGGAGCTGGTGCTGCTTATTTCTTCCTTTTCATGGGAGATGACAGTGCTGCTGAAGAGCCTGCTCCAGAGCAAACGGAAGTTGAAGAACCTAAAAAAGAAGAAATAATTGTTGAACCAGCGAGTATTGATACTATGATTGTTGATTCTTTGACGATTGATTCTTTAAATCCTGTTGATAGCCTAGCTGTAGACAGCATGGCAACTGATTCAATCTAAAATGCTAACAACAGCTGAGTTTAGAAATCACTTTAATCTTCAAAGTGGAGAAAAGTGTTTCATAACAGAAGACAAGTTAATTGTTACTTCTGAGTATAAAATTAATCCTGATTCTTTCACTGCGAAAAGAGGGAAATCTAGAGATCTGAAAAAAATCAGGCTTGCTATTAACGTGGTATTAACGGTGGTTGTATTCACCTTAGCCTTCTACTTTAGTATTTATCCTTTGATATTACTTATGTTTTTAATCCTTTGGGATGTAAAACAGCTTAAGCACTATACTTTACCTATCAGTACAAGTAATTGCATTCAAATTGATTGGATCGAAAAAGTAAAAGTCAGAAAAGGAAATCTTGGTTTTAGTTATATTGATTTATTCTTCAAATCTGATAAAGGAGTAAATGTAATGAGACCTTTGAAAGTCTACGACAGCGATGAAGAACTAGAAGTAGCTATTCGAAGTTTTGAAAAACTAGGTCTATTAGAAAAAGACTCTTTTAAAATCGCAAAGGGAGATACCATTGAGGGAGACAGTTATAAACTAAACAATCGAACTGAAATTGTTTTTAATAATAAAGGAATCTACTTTACAAAGGATGGTGTTTATGAAACGAGTAATCCTGATGCCTTTGGATTAAAACTGACTTTGTTTAGCGTACTTTGTGCCATTGGTTTAACATTGATTTCAGTACAGACATATAAAGTGTTGAATGGAGCTGCTGATGCACCTGCAGTAACTATGATCTTTATTCTAATAGCTATAACTTTAATCCCTTTAAAGCAGATTAGAAAGAGCAATACCAACTTCATTGCTAAAGAGGACATTCTTGGGTATGAAAAGCTTGATAGCTATACGGGAAGAATAAAGTTTAAAAAAGGAAAACTAAAATTGTTTAGAAAATTCCCTGTTTTAAATTTCAGTGATTTTGAAAAGATAGAAGAAAGCTTTCAAAAAACTATCGCTTAGCTCTTTTGAACCCTTCTAAAGGCTTTCAATAACTTACTCATAGAAATAGGCTTAGATATAAACTCTTGCATCCCAATTTCTTTGTAATAAGAAACCTTCTGCATTAGAGCATTAGAACTTAATCCAATAATCTTTACATCTTTCTTTGGTCCTGACTTGATTATCTTGGTTGCTTCAATACCATCCATTACCAGCATCTGAATATCCATAAAAACCATGCTATAATCCTTTACATCCAACATCTCAATCGCCTTCTTTCCGTTAGACGCAACATCCACTGTACAACCAAGTTTTTCAAGCATTAATTTCGCTACTACTTGATTGGTCGGAACATCTTCTACTAATAGCACTTCGCAATCAAAATGTGTTGTTTGGTCATTCAATTCTTCTACACTATCTACTTCTGATATTTTGAAAGGAATCGTTACATTAAATTCTGAACCAATATTGACGATTGAATTCACCTCAATTTCTCCTCCTGACAATTCAACGAGAGACTTGACAATAGTTAATCCTAAACCTGAACCGATAAATTCTTTTTTCAATCGGTCATCAAGCTGTTTAAACTGCTTGAATATATTCGGAAGTTTATCCGCTGAGATCCCTATTCCAGTGTCTACAACCTTAAACTCGATTAAACAGTTTTCAGAATGAGATCCTTTATTTGTTACCGACAACTTAACAGAACCGACCTCGGTAAACTTCAAAGCATTACCCATTAGATTATTTATAATTTGCTTCATTCTTAACAAATCAAAACGCACATATTTAGGCAATCCTTTATCAAACTCTAGTGAAATCTTTATTTTATCGTTTCTGTTAAGTGCGTTGAATTTTGATATTATATCTTCACAAGCCTTTTTTTAAATCAAAGGTTTAAGCAGACAATTCGAAATTTCCTGATTTCATTTTTGTATAATCAAGAATATCGTTTACAATTTGATGTAAAGAATCTGCTGATTCAAAAATGGAATCAAATTTTCCTTCTAGATTTTCTGGAACAGACTGGTCCATTTTAAGTAAATCTAGCATTCCCATTATCCCATTCAGTGGAGTTCTAATTTCGTGAGAAATATTAGCAATAAACATTTCAACGAACTGATTTTGTTTAGCTAGAACTTCCGTTTGCTTTTGATATTCAAGTCTTCTGAAATACTCTTCTTGCAAAGATAAAAGGTTTTTAACCTTAAACCTTAGCATATCCGGATGTATAGGCTTTATCAAATAATCTATTCTCCCATCAGCGTAGCCCTGCAAAATACTAGCTTCATCCTTAAAAATGGAAGAAACACATAATATTGGAGCGACAGAATATTTTTTGATTTCCTTTACCAAGTCAAATCCCGAAGAACTTGGCAAGTGCATATCAAGTAAGATTAAATCAGGTTCTGACATTGAAAGATGACTCTTAATTCCAACAGAGTCTTCGAGCTCAACAATTTCATAATTATCCTTGGACAAGGCCTTTACAAACAGTTTCCTGTCCATCACTGAATCCTCGATTATCAAAACTTTTTTCATAACTTCACTTCCAAACGAAAACATGATATTTTAGTTACTTAGAAACTGTTTTTTTTCTTGCGTATTAACCAAAAAATATTGACATCGAATATGAAGAAATCAATTATTGTATTAAGTATTGCAACTATACTAACTGGCTGTGCTTCAGAGCAACAAGCGAATCCTTTAGCTGAATTAACCCAGCAACAAAAAAAGGAAGAAGTTCAGGAAGCGGAATCAACAATGTCTAACGAAGAGTTTTATTCATTAGTACAATCTATTCCTACACCTTTGCAATCAACGGCTCTAATTCAAGCACTTGACTTTGATTATGATGAATCAATACTTCATAAATCTGAAGATGTAGAAAAAATCACCAACTGGTTTGGTTACGCAGCAAACTTAGGGATCTATGGTGGAGACATGGGATATGCTAACCTATATGGTGAGACAAAAAAATCAATGGACTATCTTAACACAGTTAGAAAACTAGCTGATAAGTTAAAGATTGGTCAATTTTTTGATTTCTCTACTATAAAAGAGCTAGCCAATTCTAAGGAGAATTTAGATGAGTTGATCAATACTTCTCAAATGAACTTTCAGAAGATGAACGATTACTTGCAAAAGCAAGGTAGAGGAAAGGTTTCAGTAGCTATCCTTTTCGGTGGTTGGGCTGAAGGTCTTTACATTGCATGTGAAATCAATAAATCTTTAAACAGTCCTATTCTAGAAGAGTTTATTGGGGAACAAAAGTATGCATTAGAAACAATTGATCTACTAATTGATCAATACAAATCGGATAAGTATTTCAAAGATTTCAGAACAGATTTCGATGCATTAGTTGAAGCTTATGATGATGTAGAAAATTTATTCATTGAAGGAGAAATGGTTGAAACGGAAGATGAAAATGGTGAATTAGTATTTGAAGATACTTCAACTAGTGAGGTTATAATTACGAAAGGTGATGTTAAAAAAATCACAGCAGCAATTAATAACCTTAGAGACAATTTGATCAAATAATAAAATAAGCAAAGATGATTTTAAAGAAGATAACATCGTTTATATTGATCCTAACTCTTAGCGTTGCATTTCAATCTTTTGACTGTGATAGTGAAGAGTTTGTTGATGACTGTGCTGCACAAATCGCAGGATATAAATTCTTAAAAGCGAATAAAGTATCGTTAAGTTCTGGAGGAAGAGGTGGAAGCCGTTCTAGATCTTCTAAAGGTGGAGGTGCCGAAGTAATGATTAAGCAAGTTTTCTCAAAGGGAACTATCTATAAAATTACTGCTTGTTCAGGTTCTGATAAGAGCTTACACGTAAGTTTAATGGATAGATCCGGTAGAAAGCAATTAATATCTAACTACAGTAAAAAGAAGAACAAATACTACCCTTCTATCACCTATAGTTGTAAAGCTACTGGGGTATACTATTTGAATTATAAATTTGAAGATAACGAACCACAGGGTTGTGGAATTAGTATCATAGGATTCAAGAAGTAAGATTCTGAAAAAGACATAAAAAAAGCTACTTAATTAAGTAGCTTTTTTTATGTCTTGATGTTTCGTTTTACATTATACTGTAAGTCACTCGAAGTCCAAACCTATGGTAGTTTCTAATCACGGTAATATTACTTTGTGGGTTTTCATCCCATATCCAAATTTCACCTCCTCCGAAGTTTTCTATCTTATCGTATAGTAATTGGTAGTATACCTCAAGACCTAAAACATTTCCGTTATTCCTATATTCTTGAATACCAAAACCAACAGAACCAGAGTACGACTTATGATCTCCATCCCATGAGTTTAGTTTATTATTTACTCCTAACCTTATTACTGGATAAGGAGAAACTTTGGCATCCTTAAGCAGATACTTTGTTTCCAGGTAAAAAGGAGTATAAACACCTTGAATAAAGTCAAACCCGGTTCCTAAACCAAATATCCATTTCGTATTGAAAATCATTCCGGCCTGTAAATTTAGTCCGGTATTCACGTCGAATGAACTTCCCGAATTACCGAATAACATAGAAGCCCCTCCACTTAAATAAACGCCTTTACTCTTTATCCCGTTAGCCGTTAAGTTAAGCTTCTCTTTTTCTTTAGGCTTAACGACTTCCGCACTTCTTACCCTTTTTGTTATATCTGGAATTAATTCCAATTGCTTAACATCTTTGGATTTAAACACCCAAATATTCTCTCCTGATTCAATTTTAATTATATCAGTTGAAGTAGTAGGAACAAGAATTCCGGTAATAATAGAACCCGAATTTAAATGTACTCTGTATTTATACTCACTGCTCTCTTGCGATATTGCCATACTAGCTAGCAATATGGCTATAGAAAAAACTAATTCCTTTATCATTAATTATTAGTGCTTATTACACTGATTTGATGAATATTATTAATATCTGAATAATCATATTGAACTAATCCATTTTCTCCTATCATCATTAATACATCACCGTATGTAATAACATCATTGGCTTGAAAAGAGCTATAGTGGTTAGATATTGAAATCTGCTCATTATTTTCAATATCATAAATTTTCAATCCAGCACTTCCATCACATAAGAATAACTTTCCTTCATCAACACTCAAGCCTCTTGGACTATTCATTTGGTACTGATTCACCAAAAATGGATTGTTTATGTCTTCAATATTTACAATATGTAGTTCATTCACCCATCCCCAACATGAGTTACCACTTCTTAATGTAACGTAAGCATAATCTCCATTCACATAAACAGGATCACAACTAGTAACATGCTGGTATTCGCTTACATATCTAGGTTCATCCATATTATCTAAATTGTAAAACACAATTCCATTTTGTGTTCCTAAAACCAAATGATTTCTAATTGGGAAAATAGTTTCTGAAAAATACGGTGTAACTACCTCACTACTTAATGAAGGAGTTCCTGCTTGAGAGATATTAATAGTAATTAATTTCCAAGCATCTAAAACATATAGATGATTTCCTTTAACCATGAAACGAGACATACTCCCTGCCTTACCAAAAGAATTACCTGCAGCTTTCGTACTACCTTCAAAAGAAGTGTTTACAAATCCTGCGTCAGCAACTTCATTATTATCTCCAAATGCCATTACACCTTCTCCCCAGATGTTAGACATGTCATATTCGTTATGTTCTTCCGTTAACATTTCTTGTGTCCATCCTACAACAACACCTGCCGACTCATCAATTTCGGCTCTTGGATATGCTGAATTATGCACCGGTAAATTATAAATGAACACGTCTTCCATTCGGTCAACAAACTGAACATTGTTCATATCACTTAAGTCAATTACCACTAAATCGGTATAGCTATCCACATATAAAAATTCATTTTTCATTTGAACATCTATCGCACCAGGAACAGTAATAAACGATTGGTTAACCGGATTAGCCGGATCTGAATTATCGATAATGTGAACTCCCTCTCCTATTTCAGTTAAGAACAAATTATTATCCTTAAAAAATATTTTTCCTGGATGACTAATTTCTCTCGCGCCTTCCACTCCGCTCATGCTTCTTAACTCAGCTTTCGATTTGTAAACAGGCACATTCATCATTCTAGTCACCTTGTGCTTATCAACACAGGCTGAAATCAATACTGCAATTGAAATCAAAAGAATTGGAAGGGATTTTGTAATTCTCATTTTGTTTTAGTTTGTTGTATACAATTTAATTAATATTCACTTATAAGATGTCTTTTAAACGAATAAGTTGCCTAGTTTACTACACTTTTTTAGCAAGCGTTATGCTAGGACAGGATATTAACACCGAAAATGGTTGGAAATTGCCTCCATATGGTGATATTAATATTCTGATGATCTATGCTGAGGTAGAATATGACGTGAATGAAAACAAGGATCCTTACCCAACTGGTCGTTCTTGGTGGAGACCAGGTCAATTCCCTACTTGGAAAGGTGAATTAATTGATACCCTTCCAGGTGCTCGAAATGGTCAAATCACTCACTTTTTTGATTGTATGTCTTTTGGAAAATACCAGGTAAGAGCTAGAAATTATCCAAAATTAGTTAAGGTTAAAGCTTCCGAAATATCGAACCTTACATCAACTTCAAAAAATTTTAAAGCTGTTATTGAAAATATTCAAAAGGACTCCGTAATATTTAATGATGAATTACTAGCTGATTTAGATCAATGGAATTTTTCGGGTCCGGACGGTAGTAAAAAAGTAAATCAATCGAATGGACAAATAGACATGGTTATGATCCTATTTCGCAATACCCCAGCCTATAGAAACGGAAGCGGTCATGTTAGAAAAGGAAACATAGGATTCATTAAGGGAATGAAATCAGATGCTTACTCTGTCTTTGGTGCCGGAGATGGAATTCCCTTTAACATAATGAGACACGAATATTCTCATATGCTTTTCGGCGGAAACAATTTTCATTGTGGCGGTGGTCAGCATTCCGGAGGTGGTGCCAATCACTTTATTCCTTTTCAAGGAGCATGGAGTATGTTAGGTGGTTACAATTCATCTTTCAAACTAGGAAACGCATGGGATAGAGATCGTTTAGGTTGGAAGCCAGATCATAAAAAGTATACTATTTCAGCTTTAAACATGAACAATCAAGAAGTTTCTACAGCTATCGTGGCTAACGATACGCTTTCCGAACAGACTTATATTCTTCGAGATTACGTAAGTAGTGGTGATGCCATTCAAATTAAGCTTCCTTATCTAGATGAAGACCAATACCCTCAATACCTTTGGTTAGAAAACCATCAAGGCTTCAATAAAAATGGCAATGATTTAGATCGTTATCAATATGATGAAGCAGAATGTATTCCAGATACAAAGAGTGGAATCTATGCTTACATGCAAATCGCTCATGATCAAAAAACCGGAAAAGACATCTTCAAAGGTTACGGAGATTATATTAGAAATCTACCAGCAGACGGTTATCATGACATTTTGTTTTTAGATACAATGGTTCAAAATACCTGGTGTGTCAACAATAAATGGTACTATCCATATGTCAAAAAGAAGTCACACGAGAACCCTTTATGTGGTAATGGAGATCAAGAAGAGGTGGCTTTTGACAAGAATCGTGATGGACGTATCGGAAAAAACGAAGGTCGCCGATTGGTTCTGGAAAGCAAGCTAGGTAATATTATTTATCACTTACCTACTTTAGGACACCGAAGACATGCTTTTTCTCCTGGACAAAAGGACATCATCGGAATCGGCACAAACCCATCCACTTCAAGTATGAAAACGTTGACATCTTATGAAAGAAGGAAAGCAGATGTCTTTAACAATAAGAACGTTACATTAAATGGTATTGAAATCAAGATCTTAGAGCAATTAAAGGATGGAAGTATTAAAGTCCAAATACAATTCAATCAAACCAGAATAAAAAAGAATCGTCGATGGGCTGGAGATGACATAATACTCCCTGCAATAAAAGGTGCCGAAGAATATTCATTGATTCTATCCAAAAAGCGTAAAATAGAATTGGTTCGCTCTAAAACTCCTACCAAAATAAATGAACCCGAAATTTCAGGAAGTGATACCATCTTCTCTAACCCTACCCGATTAATTGTACAAAATCATGCCTCCGTACTTATAGAAAAGAAGGCGAAATTTATCATAAAGGAAGGTTCTTCATTAATCTTTCAAAGTACATCAGACTTATTCTTCAAACGGAAAGCAAGGATTATAATTGAAAAGGGAAGCCAAGTTATTCTTCCGGAAAGATTCAATCAGAAGAAAATCCTTAAAAACATTAAAATTGAGAACGGAGGAGAGCTTATATTCAAAGAGCTCTAATCCTCTTTTACTACCTTTGTAGAATCAAAAAAATAAGACTATGTCGGCAAGACCAAGAAGAAATAGAAAATCTGCAGCCATTAGAAATATGGTTCAAGAAACTAGACTTCATAAAGAACAATTGATTTACCCACTATTTCTGGTAGACGGAAAAGGTATAAAAGACGAAGTATCTTCTTTACCAGGTAATTACAGATGGTCTTTAGACTTGTTATTAAGAGAGATTGAGGAGTGTATGAAATTGGGTATTTACAATTTCGTTTTGTTCCCAGGAGTTGAGGAATCATTAAAAGATTCTACAGCATCCTATGCTATGGATAAAAACAACTTCTACTATAAGGCTATTCGTGAAATAAAAAGTAGGTTTCCTGAATGTAGTTTGATGAGTGATGTGGCTATGGACCCATATTCTTCCGACGGACACGATGGTCTGGTTGAGGATGGTAAGATAGTTAACGATGCTACATTGGATATTCTAGCTGAAATGTCATTACTTCAAGCTGAAGCTGGTATTGATATTATTGGTCCAAGTGATATGATGGACGGAAGGATAGGTTTTATCAGAGAAGAGTTAGATGATAATGATTTTACAGAAACATCAATCATGTCATACTCGGCTAAATATGCTTCTTGCTTTTATGGTCCGTTTAGAGACGCTCTTGACTCTGCTCCAAAAGGAGGTGATAAAAAGACCTATCAAATGAACCCTGCTAACAAATACGAAGCTTTAGTCGAAGCTCGTTTGGACGAAGAAGAAGGTGCTGATTTTCTAATGATTAAACCCGCATTGTCTTACCTAGACATTATTCATATTGTAAAAAACGAAACAGATTTGCCAGTATCGGCTTACAACGTTAGTGGTGAATGTGCCATGTTGGAAGCAGCTGCTGAAAAAGGTTGGCTAAACAGAGAAGCAGCAATAGATGAAATGCTTGGAAGCATCCATAGAGCTGGCGCTGACATCATATTGACCTACTTTGCTAAAGATTTTGTTAAAAGACACTAGTCCAATGAATTTATATTTAAACGTAAAAGGAGTTCTTAGTAATAGTATAGGATTAAAAGGAGAAGCATTAATCTGGACCAATTTATTAGTGATGATTATCATTGCATTTTCAGTCTCCTGGTTACTTTGGAAGATAAGTCGATATATCTTTCATATCGCTGTAAATAGAGTTGCTTCAAAAACAAAAACGTACTGGGATGATGCTTTAGTTCAGCATCACTTTTTCAGAAAACTTGCCTATTTAATTCCTTGGTTCTTTCTATTAGCGTTTATACCATTATTACTGGAGGACTTTATAACATTTAAGCCTTATGCCATAAGAGCTATTGATGTTGCCATAATTGTATCTATACTGCAGGCATCCATTGCATTTTTAAGTGCAACGGAAGAAATGCTTAGAAGAAAAGAGCATCTAAAAGATAAACCCGTTGGAAGCTACGTTCAGCTAGGTAAAATTATTGTGTACATAATTTTCGGTGTGATCATTTTATCTGTCGCTCTTAACAAATCTCCGATTTACTTCTTCAGTGCAATGGGAGCAATGACAGCTATTGTTCTTTTAGTATTCAAAGACACCATTCTTGGTTTTGTTGCTAGTATTCAAATTGCTGCCAATGACATGTTGCGTGAAGGTGACTGGGTAAGTATGGGTAAATATGGTGCCGATGGAGATGTTGAGCAAATCAATTTGACAACAGTTAAAGTTAGAAACTTCGATAAAACGATTACAACCATACCTACGTATGCATTCATATCCGATTCCTTTAAAAACTGGAGAGGAATGTCTGAGTCAGAAGGAAGAAGAATTAAAAGGAGTGTTTCTATTCGTATAGATTCTATTCACTTTTGCTCTCCAGAAATGTTAGATAGGTTTAAGAAATTCCAAATACTTCATGATTTTATTGACTCCAAACAAAAAGAATTGGAAGAATATAATCTTTCGCATCGAGTAGATAAAAGCGAACTAATCAACGGTAGAAGATTAACTAACATTGGTGTATTTAGAAAGTATGTGGAAATCTATCTTCAAAACAATGTAAATATCAACTCTGAAATGACCTGTATGGTTCGTCAATTAGCTCCTAGTGAAACAGGTTTACCCATTGAGATTTATTCCTTTTCAGCTGATAAAGATTGGGTAAACTACGAATCTATCATGGCAGATATATTCGATCATCTTCTAGCAGTATTGGATCACTTTGATTTACAAGCTTTCCAGAATCCAACTGGAGATTTTTCCAAAGCCTAAGGGGGATTCACTGTCCTTTACTTATTTCAGTGAATATACCTTAGTTCACCTCTAGCTTTTGTACAGAACGAGATTTTAAACTAAGGCTAGCTAGTTTTAATCAACCTATGTAGCTTGAGAGTAATTTCAAATAGAATATGTTGTTTGAATAGTTCTTACTTTAAACGAACAGGCTCTTGGATAAATTTGACAATTGTAGATAATCTCTTATAGTCTTTCTACTATATGCTTGTATACAGTCATACCATGGTAAACCGTAAGAGCTTAAAACAAATTACACTGATAAGCTTCTAATGCTTAAGCCTTTCCTAATTTATGTAATAGTCTTAAGTGACTTCCGATTGCTCCCGTGAACGTTTTATGCTCATAATAAGGAACACCGAACTCTTCAGCAGTTGCTTTTACAATAGGAGACATCTTCTTATAATGAATATGACAAATTGTTGGAAACAAGTGATGCTCAATTTGGTAGTTTAATCCACCAATAAACCAAGAAAGCACTTTATTTCCTTTTGCAAAATTAGCAGTTGTTCTCATTTGAAGAATAGCCCAACTAGCTTCAACACTTTGATCTTCGTCTGGTTGGTAAAAAGAAGTCTCTTCTAATACGTGAGCACATTGGAAAATGAATGCTAATATTAAACCACATACAAAGTGCATTACTAAGAAGCCTATTATCATTTCTGAAACCATACCAGTTAACATTACAGGTATTCCAACTAAAATAACCGCGTAAGCTATCTTCATAAGTATAGCTAAGAAGATTGCTTTAGATAAACTAGTGTTATGCTTCTTTAATAATCCTCTTTTTTCGTAATCCGCTAACTGAACAAAATCCTTTACTAAGTATTTGAATAATGTTAAAAGACCGTAGAAGAAAATACCATAAATAGCTTGAAACCTAAATAAAGGATGTCCTTTTTGATCTGGCGAAAAACGCATTACTGGAATATCAATATCCTCATCTAGTCCGTCAACATTTGTAAACGAATGGTGTAAAGTATTGTGTTGAATTTTCCAAGTGATATGATTTCCACCTAAACAATTCATTAAATATCCTAAACGTTTATTAACCTTTTGATTCTTCGAATATGAACCATGATTAGCATCATGCATAATAGATAAACCAATCCCTGCCATACCAATACCTATTAAAACCCAAAGAGCTATAATAGCAAACATTGACGTGAAAATACCCAGACTCAACACTACCCATGGTAACACATAAAGTAAAATCATGAATACTGTCTTTACATGCATCTCTTTAGATCCATATCTATTCAGGTTATTTTCCTTGAAATAAGTGTTGATTCTTTTCCTAAGTTCAACAATAAATTCAGGTTTATCGCTTGTATTAAATTTGACTGTATTGTTCTTCATAATTGAACTTTCAAGTTACGTAATAACTTTAATATTTTAAATGAATCCTTTAAAATCAATTGATTAAAATATCACATTGTTTTAAAGTAAATATCACATTTACTTATACTACTAAAGCCTTTATGCAAAAGGACTCCTTAATTAAACATTAATCTGATGAAAAGGTTTACCAAGGATAGTT
The DNA here is from genome assembly GCA_965661855.1 of Flavobacteriales bacterium. Lineage (GTDB taxonomy): Bacteria > Bacteroidota > Bacteroidia > Flavobacteriales_C > CBFIFL01 > CBFIFL01. The sequence continues at coordinate 40 of CBFIFL010000017.1, read as the reverse complement.
GAAACTGTAAACTTATATCAATTGAACTTTCACCTTTTAG
>CBFIFL010000016.1:0-45471 GCA_965661855.1 Flavobacteriales bacterium | reverse complement strand
TATATTTAATATACTATGAAAAACATACTATTCCTATGTCTTTGCCTTTTTTCAAGCTTATCCTATAGTCAATACTGTACGGTTGAAAATCGTTTTACTGAAGCAGAATACTTTAGCAGTAATGGAATTTCATCCGTATTAGACACAAGCTATGCTAATGCTTTAAATGCGGACGGAGAGATGCAATCTTTAGAAATAGATATTTACTTCCCAAGTGACGATGTTGAAACATTAGACGAGCGCCCTTTCATCATGCTTATACACGGCGGGGGATTCTACACTGGTGATAAAACCCAATTTGCATTTGAATGTCAAGAATTCGCTAAAAGAGGTTTTGTTTGTGCCACAATGGAGTACCGACTAGGTAAAGCCCTTGATTCAGGTGATGAAATTATCAAACGACAATACAGAGCGCGTCAAGATGCTCACGCTGCATTTAGATGGATAGTTGCAAACGCTGATCGTTTCAAGATTGACGTTGATGCTATTTTTATCGGAGGTTTAAGCGCAGGTTCTTTTATTTCTCATGACCTTATATATTCAGAACAAAGTGAATGGGAATTCTTATTCTCAGACATCGTAAATGAGCTTGGAGCACATGATACTTCTGGGAACTCACATAGTGGAAGTTTTGATTTTCAAGCCTTCTACAATACTTGCGGAGGTACGCTTGGATTCAACATAGATAATCAAGAAATGCTTCCAACAGTTGCTTTCCATAAGGAGCACGATCAAACAGTAGAAATTGATGTCACTTCAGGAGCTTTCCCTATGTATGGTTCACGTAAAATGCATGAACTATTAGAGAACAATGGCATTTGCTCTCAGCTTACAGTAGATACGGTTCCTTACGATGGAAATATATCGGGACATTGTCCTTTTACTGATTGGTCAGGCAGTATAAGTAAAGTTGCTAAAGCATCGTGCTTCTTTAAAAACATTCTATGCGAAACTTGTGATGCGGGCTATTCAGAAGAGCTAATTGATGCGAATTGCTCTACAACACTTTCCATTGATAATCAGACAAGCACTAGCTATCTAGTATATCCAAACCCTGCTGAAGAAATTGTTTTTATTGAAGGTTTAAATAAAAGCGATCAAGTAACTATAACTAGTTCTCAAGGTCAGCAAATAAACCTTCCAACAACAAACAATCAAACAAACACAGGGAATCTTTCATCTGGTTTATATCTGATTACCATTACAAATAGTTCGAGCAGCAAATCTTTTCCATTAATCATTAAATAAATACCTTATGAAATCAATGACTTGTAAAGAATTAGGAGGTGCTTGTGATCAAATATTTTCAAATGAAAGCTTTGAAGAAATGGCAAAACTAAGTCAAGAGCATGGTAAGGAAATGTATATGGCTAAAGACTCAGCATATATCGAGGCGATGAATGAAATGCAGTCTTTAATGCAAGATCCAGAAGCCATGAATAAATGGATGGAGGAGAAAAAAGCTGCATTCAATCAACTTTAATACTTACTAGGCTTAAGTTTTCAGCATATACAAAGTTTTGGGGAAAATCTGTGAAACCTGTGTAATCTGTGGTTAAAACTTAACACACTCCACATAACCTTCCACTTTCCTTCCGTGATATCCATTTAAAATCTATTATCCCTCAAAACAATTAATCCGTGATTAATAAAAGTCACCTCCGCATCTAAACAAAAAAAGCCCCACTTTTCAGTGAGACTTTCCTGTTATTTTCTAAAACCAACTCTAAGCGAAAATCAATATTGGATTTTCTAAGTTATTTTTAATTGTTTTAAGGAATGGAGCTCCAACTGCACCATCTACAACTCTGTGATCACAAGATAAAGTCAACTTCATCTTATTACCTGGAACAACTTGTCCATTCTTCACAACAGGTACTTGTCTAATCGCTCCAACGGCTAAAATACAAGCATCTGGTGGATTTATAATCGCCGTAAACTCTTCAATTCCGAACATTCCTAAATTCGAAATTGTAAATGTATTTCCTGACCAATCATCTGGAGTCAATTTGTTCTCCTTAGACTTTTTAGAGAATTCCTTTACTTCAGCTGAAACTGAATGAATGTCTTTCTCATCAGCAAACTTCACTACTGGTACAATTAAACCATCATCAATAGCCATTGCTACACCAATATGAACGTGCTCATTGTATCTAATTCTATCACCTAACCAAGATGAGTTAGCATCTGGATGCGCAATTAATGCAGCAGCTACAGCTTTAATCACCATGTCATTAAAAGAAACCTTTCCTGGTCCTCTTTCATTCAATGCTTTTCTAGCGTTCATAGCGTTATCCATATCCACATCTACCGTTAAATAGAAATGCGGTGCAGTGTGCTTTGACTCACTTAATTTAGATGCAATAACACCTCTCATGTTAGAAACGGCTACCTCAGAGAATTTCTCAATTCCTGAAACAACACCTCTTCCTGGCATGAAGTTGTCTATATCTCTTTTTACAATTCTACCTCCATCACCTGTACCTTTTACAAGTCTAGTATTGATTCCTCTTTCATCAGCTAACTTTTGAGCTAATGGAGAAATAAATAATCTTCCTGTATTTGCACTAGATAGGTTACTAGAAACTGTTTTTACTTCAACTTTTTTAGAGCTTGTAGCAGGCGCAGCTGCTGGTGCTGGACTTGAAGCTGGCTTAGCCGCTGCTGCCGTAGGAGCTGCTTTTTCTTCAGGTTTTGCTACTTCTACTTCTTTTGCCGCTTCTTCTAAAATTGTTTTAATATCTTCTCCAGCTTCTCCTAATACCGCTAAAACTGATTCAACCGGTGCTCCTGCACCTGCTTCAACTCCGATATGTAGTAAAACACCATCTTGAAAAGACTCAAATTCCATTGTCGCTTTATCTGTTTCGATTTCAGCTAACAAATCACCTGATTCAACTTTGTCTCCAACTTTTTTATGCCAAGCTGCTACCACTCCATCAGTCATGGTATCACTCAATTTCGGCATTCTTACTATTTCAGCCATATGACTTATTTAATAGATAATATTATTCAGTAATGTAAGGATAATCTCCTACGTAAACATCTGTAAACAACTCTGATGCATCTAAGTACGGAGACTCTTCTGCAAACTGAACGCATTCTTCGATCTGAGCCTTAACGTTATCGTCAATAGCTTTGATCTCCTCTTCACTTGCGTAGTTGTTTTCTTTAATCTTGTTCAATACTTCAGTCAAAGGATCTCTTTCTTGATACTCTTTTACCTCATCTTTCGAACGGTATTTTTGAGGATCAGACATTGAGTGACCTTTATATCTGTACGTTCTCATTTCTAACAACGTTGGACCTTCTCCATTTCTAGCTCTGTCAGCTGCAGATTCTACTGCTTCGTGAACTGCTTCACAATCCATTCCATCAACTGCAAATGAAGGCATCTCGTAAGCATGACCCAATTTGTATAAATCAGTTACATTCGAAACTCTTTCAACCGCTGTACCCATCGCATACTCGTTATTCTCAATAATGAAAATAACTGGTAGCTTCCAGTTCATAGCCATGTTTAAAGCTTCGTGAAACGCTCCTTGACGAACCGCTCCATCACCCATTGAACAAAGTGTAACTGCTCCAGTTTTATTGTATTTATCAGAGAATGCTAATCCAGCTCCTAAAGGAACTTGACCTCCAACGATACCATGACCACCGTAAAAACCAACTGATTTATCAAAAAAGTGCATTGATCCACCTTTTCCTTTTGAACAACCTGTCGCCTTACCATAAAGCTCAGCCATTAATGCATTAGGACTAGTACCTAACATTAAAGGTTGTGCATGATCTCTATACGCTGTTATGTGATTATCACCTTTTCTTGTTGCTGAAATCGAACCTGCCGCTACTGCTTCCTGACCAATATACAAGTGAAGAAAACCTCTGATCTTCTGCTTGATATATAGCTCTCCACACTTCTGCTCGAACTTCCTTGTTAAGAGAATATTCTTATACCACTCTAGGTATATCTCTTTTCCAAACTTACTGTTATCTGACATAAAGCCTATTTCTATTTACATCGCAAATTAACGGAAAAAAACCCATTTTTCAAGCACCAAATAAGACTCATAAAATGAGCCTTTTTTGTGTATGATTTCGTCTATGATTTTCGACTAATAAGCGAAGATATCCTTCAATTCAAGGATCTTTAGATCACCATATTTCTTTAGCATTTCTAAATCAACTTTTTCCTTGTTACCAATCATGATCATTGTATACGGTTTGTTGGCAACGTACTTCTTATGAAATTCAACTACATCAGTCATTTCATATTGCGGAACATTATCGAAAACGGCCTTTCTTGGATCGCTTGATAAGTTTAACCTTTGAGCCGATTTGTAAGCAAAATAAATACCTTCTTTGTTTATTCTCTCTGTTCTCATCTTTTGCTCAATTGACTGCTTCGCAATAGATAAATTCTTTTCTGCTTGAGGTAAGTCATTCAAAATCAACTGAATTCCGTCGATTGCTTCTTTTAACTTATCCGCTTGCGTTCCAATGTAAGTCAACGTATAATAAGGTTCACTAGCTCTGTAAGGACTTCTTAAAGCACTATAGGTTGAATATGCTAACGCTTTTGATTCTCTTATTTCTTGAAATACGATTCCTCCCATACCTCCACCGAAGTAGTTGTTGTATAACTTAATCATTGGTGTTCTGCCTGGATCAAATAAATCTCCTTTGTTTAGCATTACAAATTCTGATTGTTCCATTTCATAATGCACAAACAAGATTTGATTTTTATTAATATCAACTAACTCTCTGTTATTCGCTGAATCAGGATTAATTAACCCTCTATTCACTTGGTGATGAAGTGAAATCAAACTTTTAACCTCATTGATTTCCTTATTCCCATAGAAAAATATTTCATGCTCATAAGACATTAAATCTTTCAATGTTTTAACCACTTTTTCTGCATCTAGATTTAATAACTCGTCTTTTGAAAGTACATTTAAATACTTGGAGTCCTTTCCATACTTAGCATACTCGTACAGTGCTCCCTGAAGAATAGTGTTTCTGTCCGTCAATTGATTGTCTCTTGACTTTAAAACGTCTTGAACTAAATTATCTAATACCTCTTGGTTTGGAATAGCATTCTTAATCAAATCCTCTAAAAGAACCATAGCTCTTTCCATGTTCTCAGTTAAACCTGAAAGGTATATCGCTGTTGATTTCTCACCTACATTAATGTTGTATGAAACTCCAATCTCAAAAAACTTCTTTTGTAAATCCGTATTTGAATTTTTCTCTGTTCCCAAGTATGAAAAGAAGTTACCTGCTAGTCCTAACAATTTAGAGTGAGCTGTACCTATATCCCATCTCATAGACATTAAGAAAGATTCATTCTCCGTGTTCTCCACATAGAACATTGGAAGACCATCTTTAATGATCACTTTTTGCAAATCCGCTTCAAAGTCAACAAACTTTGGCTCGATCAAATCAACTTCATTTTCAATAATCGATTTAACAAATGGTGATTGAGACTCTCTATTCACTTGAACTGGAGTAATCTCCGGCTTCTCTACCTTATTACTTTCTCTTTCTCCTAACTTTTTGAATATCTCTACATAATTATCTCCATAATGTCTGTTCACAAAAGCAACTAAGTCTTCCTTATTGATCTTAGACATTCTTTCCGTTTGAAGCGCGATGTTATCCAAGTCACTTTCGTTTATAAAGCTCGTAACCATTCTGTCTGTTCTAGCATAGTTACTTTCCAATTGCTTCATTGCACTCAACTTCGCATCGTTAATGATAGCGCCAAGTATCTTCTCATCAAATTCTCCTGCTTTTAATAAGTTCAATTGATCAATCAAAAGCTGAGCAACCTCTTCATGAGTTTGACCTTGCTTTGGCATTCCGATCAACATATGCATGGAACCTTCCTTCAATTTATTGATATACGTTTCAGAGTATAATACCTTTTGTGCTTGATTTAAATTTAAATCAAACAGTCCAGCCATACCATTCATTAACACCATATCCACTAACTCAACGGTATCCATTTGTGCAGAACTACCTCCTTTACATTGAAAACCAAGTAATACTGATTCCTCCTCTGGACCAACGACTTCTTTATGAACTTTAGACGTTAACTTACCAATAGTCTGCTCGTTAGACTCTACTTTTTTAGACTTCCAAGAACCAAACTCTTTATCAATTTGTTTGATAAGTTCATCTGGATTAAAATCTCCAGACATACAAATGGCAATGTTATTTGGGACATAATATTTGTTCAGGTACTTCTCAATTTCAATAATCGAAGGATTCTTTAAATGATCGATCGTTCCAATTGTTGATTGAGACCCGTACGTATGTCCTGGAAACAATTCAGCATGAAGCGTCTCCCAAATTTTACTCTGATCACTATCCAATGATCTATTCTTTTCTTCGTAAACAGCTTCTAATTCGGTATGAAAGATTCTCAACACAGGGTTTATGAATCTGTCTGCTTCAATTTTCAACCAATTCTCAATTTGGTTAGCTGGAATATCATTTATGTAAACCGTTTCATCATTTGATGTGTATGCATTAGTACCTGTAGCTCCAATATTAGCTAGCATCTTATCGTACTCGTTTGCAATAGACCATTCAGAAGCTAGATTGGAAACACTATCGATCTGATGATAAATCGCCTTTCTTTTTACCGGATCCTTCTCATTTCTATGTACTTCATATAAATGTTTGATTTCATCCAAGTAAACTTTTTCCTTTTCATAATCCTTTGTTCCAAAACTCTTTGTCCCTTTAAACAACATGTGTTCTAGGTAATGAGCAAGACCAGTAGCATTTGCAGGGTCATTTTTACTTCCTGTAGCAACAGCAATAGAAGTTTGAATTCTCGGTTTCTCCTTATAAACAGATAAATATACTTTCAGACCATTGTCTAAAGTATATACCCTAGCCTTCATCGGATCATTCGCAAATGATTCGTATTCATAAACTTTTTCAATTGTTTTATTATTTGAAGGGTCAACCACTCTATCCGCAGATTGAACAGTTAGTTGATTTTTACATGCAATTAATCCAAGTACTAATGCTACAGCTAATAATTTCATCATATTCTAATTTCTAGGTCTAGTTCTTTTTTTAATTTATCTAATAAAGGTTGTTTCTTTTTTAGGTAATCGAATTTTTCCGTGGCCGTATAGACTTGCTTTCCACTGTCATCTTTTGACAAGAAAACCTCTATTTCAACACCAAAGTTTTTCAATGCTTTTCTGAGTTTCAGCAAAATGGTACTTCTTGCATCTCTAAACTCATTTAACTGGGTCTTATTGTCTACTTCAAGCTTAACAATTGAATCTCCCTCAAGTGTAACACCATATTTGGTAAGCGTAGAATAAAAGTTGATTTTCTTATAATACTCCATGGCTAAAACTTGCCAAATTTCTTTTAATTCCCTCTCGTTAAAAGGTTCTCTTAAGTCACTATTCGCTACCTGCTCTTCTCCTCCAGATACCTCTTTAGTCTTGCTTAACATTCCGGAAATAGACAACGTACTAAAGTCTTTAGACGCTTCAGTCATCTTCATCCTTTGCGGACTAATTTTTCTTTTAGGAGCGCTAGGTCTTTCCGGGGTAGGAACAGCCTGTGGCTGAATAGCAGGACGATTCTGAACCTTTTTAGCTTGCTTAAACTTTGCTTTAATTAAGAATTTTTTTTTTCGTCGGTTTGATTAGAAACCTCTGAACTTGCTGAGCACATTTGCATTAACATGACTTCCAGCAACAAACGCTTATTCTTAGCGGCTTTATACTGTGTATCATTATGTGACAGAATATTCAATAGATTCATTAAGAACACCTCAGATAACTGAGTCGATTGAGCTATATACTTCTCTTCGATGTCCTTACTTGTCTCCAATAATTTTACTGTACGTTCATCTTTACACATTAGCAAATTTCTAACATGTTCTCCTAAACCAACAATAAAATTATGTCCGTCAAAACCTTTCCCTAAAATTTGATTTAAGGTTAAAATGTTTTCCGGAATATTCTTAGTCGAAGAAGCTTCAATCACCTTGAAATAGTAATCATAATCTAAAACATGTAGATTATCAATTACCTTCTCATAAGTTATATTTCCTCCAGTAAATGATATAATCTGATCCAATAAAGAAAGTGAATCCCTCAAAGCACCGTCTGCTTTTTGAGCAATAACCTGAAGTCCCGCTTCTTCTGCTTGAACACCTTCCTTTTCACAAACCATTTGTAAGTGAGCTCTAATATCCTCAACAGAAATTCTGCTGAAATTAAAGATCTGACACCTAGACAAAATCGTTGGAAGAATTTTATGACGCTCAGTTGTCGCTAAAATAAAAATAGCATGAGCTGGTGGTTCTTCTAATGTTTTTAAGAAAGCATTAAATGCTGACGGAGACAACATGTGGACCTCATCAATGATGAATACATTGTAATCACCCATTTGAGGAGCCATTCGTACCTGCTCTTGAAGACTTTTAATATCATCAACTCCATTGTGCGATGCCGCATCAAGTTCATGTATATTCAAAGAACTTCCTTCGATGAAACTAGTACAGTTTTGACATTCGTTACAAGCTTCGTTATTGTTTGTTGGATTTAAACAGTTGATTGTTTTAGCCAAAATCCTTGCACAAGTTGTTTTACCAACTCCTCTCGGACCACAAAATAGAAATGCTTGCGCTAGCTTCTCCTTACTCAATGCATTTTGAAGTGTATCAGTAATACTCGACTGACCCACGACACTTGCAAAGGTATCCGGACGATATTTTCTGGCGCTAACGATGTACTTTTCCACGACATAAAAATAATCAAGAATTGTATGGATTCGAATAGTAGTTTTCCACAATTATAGGAAGTTCTTTACATAACACCTCTTAGCCCATGCATAAACAACATTTAACAGCCTTAGAGCGTTACAATTAAAACCTTTATTATTAAATGGCCAACTATGTAACTTTATAGGGCTGATAAGGGTAAACTTATACTGTGAGATTGATTTGTGCTGCTATATTGTCCCTTTTTATAATTTCCTGTTCTAAGCAGGAAGAGGAACAATTGATTTTAAATCAACAACAAGATCAACTAACATTAACAGACCTAATAGGAACAACAAGTAGAGCGGTTGAATATGAATTCGAAGATGAAGCTACTTCTGAGGAATATGATTTACTTGAAATCAATTCTGAATCTGATTCGATTTATCTTCATTTTGCAGAAGAAGGATTATTAATCGTCCATGTTCGTTTCAATGATAACACTTCGTTTTACAAGTGGAGATTCTACGAGTATCACTACGGAGCTAACAACCAGGTTTATATCATTAAAGATGAAACATTAAGCTTTAAAATTACCCAAGCCAGTAGTACTCGATTTAGTTTTGAAGGCCAGCATGATTTGCATCAGCAGCAACAGAACATTGATATCATGTATGCTCAAATGAATACACATCCTGAGATTGTTAAAGATCTTATGAATATCAAGTAACAATCTGATTATCATTGAAAAAGTATTTCTTTATTTGTAGGAAATACTTTTTTTATGGGCATCGATCAAATCAAAATCCTTTTAGGTATTGCCATCATTATCATCATGTTGGGAATGGGACTTTCTTTAGAATTAAAAGATTTTTCTAGAATTATAAAACGACCAAAGTCTGTTATTATAGGTCTTTTGGCTCAAATGGTAATTCTTCCGTTAATCGCCTTTCTTTTAGTCAAAATATTTCATCTTGAAGCAGGTTTGGCTGTTGGTATAATGTTAATTGCTGCATGTCCTGGAGGGGCAGTTTCCAATATGTTTACCTTTCTTGCTAAAGGAGACGTGGCTCTATCCGTTAGTCTTACCGCTTTCACATCATTCGTAACGATTTTCACCGTTCCATTTTTCATTGACTTCTCAGTACAATCGTTTCTAATTGCAGACGGAGCAGACAATATTGTAGATCGTATGGAGTTTATCAAAGTGTTACTCCTTTTAATAGCAGTTCCAGTTACAATCGGAATGGTTATCAGAAGGTTTAACGAAAACATTGCATCTAAATCTGAAAAGCCAGTAAAATACGTTTCCGTGGTTTTCTTAGCTGTAATTGTTGCTGTTGCTGTTCTTACAAATAAAGACAAGCTATTGGAGGCTTTACCAAAAGTAGGTACGGCTGCCATTTTACTAAATGTTAGCACCATGGCTATTGGTTTTTCACTAGCTAAATTGTCCAAACTAAGCAGTGCTTCAGTAGCAACAATCACAATTGAAGGAGGTATTCAAAATGGAACATTAGCAATGACTTTAGGGACAATCGGAATCCTGGGTGATTATCCAGAAATTCTTTTACCTGCAGCACTTTACAGTGTTTGGATGTTTTTTTCTGGAGGGATTTTCTCCTATTTAATTTCAAAAAAACACTAATATGAAAACCCTTCTAATTCTTTTTACCCTTTCAGTATTTCTTATCTCATGTGGAGGAAATGATAACAGTTCGTTTGAGAACGAAATCATTAATGTTTATTCCAAACAATTCGTTTCATCTGAACAAAATGATGCAAATCAAGAGAAGTCATGGAATGAAAAAAACAATTCTCATGAAGAATATGAAAAATTGATTCAGACCATTTTAAACAAGGTCTATTCAAAAGAATTAAAGGTTTACTCTGCTCTTGATCAAAGCAATGAACTTAGCTCAAAAGAGATTGATAATATTCTATACACTTCGGAAATAATTGAAATCGAAGATGAAAATGGATTTGAGACAAACAAAACGGTTGATTCAAAACTAGAAGCAGAACATATCACTCATGTTGAGTTTAAGGAAAATTGGCATTATTCGAATCAAGGCGCAATTAAAAAAACAGTTGAAAGAATTGGTCTGTACAAGCAAAGCTTTGATGAAAGAGGCGAAGTGAAAGGACTCGTTCTTATATTCTGGGTGGAATTATAAACCAAAGGACTATCTTTATAAGATATATTTTAAGATAGTGGAGTTCGAAGTTGCACAACTAGATAACGGCATAAAAATCATTCATCAACAGACTTTCAGTACCAATATTGCACATATTGGCTTAATGATTGACGTTGGGAGTAGAGATGAGTTAGATCATGAACATGGTATGGCTCACTTTATTGAGCATGTTATTTTCAAAGGGACAAACAAAAGATCTGCTAAACAAATACTAAGCAGACTTGACGCTGTAGGTGGTGAAATAAATGCCTATACAGGTAAAGAGGATACGGTGATTTATGCGTCTGTTTTAAAAGAACATTACAACAGAGCGGCTGAATTGATTTCAGACATTTTAGTTAACTCAACTTTTCCAGAAGCTGAACTAACTAAAGAGAAAGAAGTCATTTACGATGAAATCAACTATTACTTAGATACTCCTTCTGAACAAATTTTTGACGACTTTGAAAAACAGTTGTTTGAAGATTATTCGATTGGAAGGAACATACTTGGAACAAAAGAGAAATTAGATGGATTTAATCAGCAAATGATTAAAGACTTTATTAAAAGGAACTACACGACTAATAGAATGGTCATCTCAAGTGTTGGTCCCTTTTCATTTAAACAGGCTAAATCTGTTATCGAAAGATACTTTTCTTCTATACCTAGTTCAACATCTACCCGATCTAAACAAAGCTTTGCTGCATTAAGCAAACAAGATCTTATCTTAAAAAGAGATGTAATGCAAAGCCATCAAATGATTGGCTTAAGAGCATACGATCAAAAACACAGAAACAAAGCTGCTTTAACCCTAGTAAGCAACTACTTAGGTGGACCAGCAATGAATTCAAGGTTTAATCTTGAAGTAAGAGAAAAAAGAGGTTTTACATATAATATCGAATCAAATTACTCTCCATTCACAGACACTGGAATCTTCTCCGTTTATTTTGGAACAGATTCTCAAAACGTAAATGCTACTCGAAATATCATTTTGAAAGAGCTCAAAAAACTACGTAGTAAATCTATTGGGAGTAGGACTTTACACTCAGCAAAAAAACAACTTATAGGTCAGCTATCCCTTGCACAAGAGAACAAAGCAAGTCTAATGCTGGCTTTAGCTAAGAGCTTTCTAATTCATGACAGAGTAGATTCTATCGAAGAAGTAGTGAAGAAAATTGAAAGTATTAGTGAAGAACAAATATTCGAACTTGCTAACGAGTTGTTTAAAGAAGATCTTATTCATTCATTAACATATCAGGCTTAACATGGAGTTTATTTCTAAAGAAATTGATGATTATGCTTGTAACTATACAGATGCTGAAGATCCAGTTCTGTACGAGTTAAATAGAGCAACAAATCAGAAAATACTACAACCAAGAATGCTTTCAGGACATCTTCAAGGTAAGATTCTTGAAATGTTTTCTAAAATGATTCAACCTCGTTTCATCTTGGAAATTGGAACATATACGGGTTACTCGGCTATCTGTCTAGCTAATGGATTACAATCTGATGGTAAACTTTTAACCATTGATGTAAACGAAGAATTAGAAGATTTTACCAGATCTTTCTTCGAAAAAGCTGGAATTACGAATCAAGTAGATTTCAGAATTGATAACGCCTTAAATGTTATCGATGGCATAAATGACCCAATTGACTTGGTTTTTATTGATGCGGATAAAGAAAATTACGCAGCTTATTTTGATCTGGTTATTGACAAAGTAAGACCGGGAGGTTATATCATTGCTGATAATGTTTTATGGAGTGGTAAAGTAGTTCAAGAACTAGACCCAAAGGATAAAGAAACAAAAGGGATAATTGCGTACGCAGAAAAAGTAAAAAATGATGCTCGAGTGGAAAACGTTTTAATGCCAGTTCGAGATGGATTATTAATTAGTAGAAAATTATAACATGAAAAATATATTATTCGCCATTCTGGCTCTATCAAGTTCATTGGTATTCGCACAAAACGAAAAGGGAACTTACATCAACTACTTCAACCATTATTACAAAGACAGTATCATGGCTGATGCTCAAAAGCAAGAGCCAAAAGGGAGAAGTCAATTCAAAATGGACGCTAGTTCTGTAAAACATCCTGGTGCTCCAGAAAGCTTTACTCAAGCTTGGTGTAACAAACCTGTTTCTCAAGGAAATACAGGGACTTGTTGGTGTTTTTCAACTAACTCCTTTTTTGAAGCTGAAATATTTCGTTTAAGCCAAAAGAAGGTCAATCTTTCTGAAGCTTATATCGTTTATTGGGAATATGTTGAAAAAGCAAGAGAGTTTGTAAAATCAAGAGGTACATCTCACTTTGGAGAAGGTTCTGAAACTAACGCTGTTTTAAGAGTAATGAAGCAATATGGAGCTCTTCCGGAAAACGAATACGACGGTAAAAAAGGTCATAACCAACACCATAACCATGAAGGTATGTTCGAGGAGATGGAAACTTATTTACAAAGCGTGAAGAAAAACAGTGCATGGAATGAGGAAATAGTAACGGCTACTATTAAAGACATGTTAAACCATCATTTAGGTACTCCGCCAGATGCAATCAAAATTGATGGCACTTCTTATTCTCCTGGTTCATTCATCAAATCTTACTGCAAATTAAAGCCTAATGATTACATGGAGTTTATGTCTTTAAAGGTAAAGCCATTTAATACCTATGCGGAATACGATGTGCCGGATAACTGGTGGAATTCTGATCAGTATTACAACGTAGCCATGAATGATTTTAAGGCTGTCATTGATAATGCATTAGAAAATAGATATACCATCTCTATTGGTGGAGATGTTAGTGAGCCTGGTTATTTACCATTAAACGATATGGCTTATGTTCCAGCATTTGACATTTCTCATGATAACATCAACGATGATGCTAGACAATTGAGATTTGATAATGGGAGTACTACTGATGATCATGCCATGCATTTGATTGGTTATAAAGACAGTAAAAATGGAAGATGGTACTTAATCAAAGATTCTGGATCAAGCTCTAGAAATGGTAAATACTCAGGATACATGATGTTTCATGAGAGCTATATTAAGCTTAAAATGATGACAATCACTGTGCATAAGCAAGCTGCTAAGAAATGGGTAAAATAAGTTTACTCTTACTTTTACTATTAAGTGAATTATGTCAAGCTCAATTAGATTCCTTCCCAAGATGGAATGAGTTTAGTGGACATTTGATAATTAAAAATTCAGATACTATTATTCATCATTATTCAGGACTATCACAGCTTAGTCCTGAATTAATGCATGATACCAATACATTAGTAAACGCAGGACTTTTCTCCTCTCTTTTCACTTTTCAAATTGCCGATTCATTGCAGAAAGAAGGCAAACTGGATTGTTCAAAATCCATTCAAACCTACATCGAAACATTCGAAAACACTACACTTACGGTTGCTGACTTAATTAATCAACGCACCGGATTCCCCAGTCATATTTGGAGATTATACAAAACCGAGGTCTTAAGAGGCACGAATACCTTTTGTACAAAATCCGTTCTGGATAATGAATGTGCTGTTGATCTTATCCTTAACATGCCTAACCTGGCTGATCTGAAACAAAGTAAAACGTCTTACTCAGAGCTTAATTTAATCTTACTGGTGAAAGTTTTAGAAATATGCTCTTTTACCACTTACGAAGAACTGTTAAAGAAGTACACTAAAGCGAAACTGAACAATTCACCTATTCTAACTTGTGCAGAAGGTCAGTTCATAAATTATTACGGAGAAGTGAGTCCTATGAATAACGCTAGTCAATTCGGACTACCTTTTGTGGATTTAACGATCGGACACAAAAATCTATATGCTAAACCTGAAGATATTGTTGCCTTACATAAGGACAAATCGAATATTCCGGATATAAGTGGTTCATATGGATTTCATGTCGAAGTATACACTCAGAAAGACCGCACAGTATATCTTTTTCTTAACCGACAAAGTGAAGTCGAGCATCTAGAAGCTGACCTTAAAACATATATTCGTCAACATCTCCTTCAATAAACTTGGGGTGAAAGTTTACGATATATAATTTTTTTCTTGCTCTGGTTACCGCTGTATAAAGCCATCGATACCATTCTGTATCAATCATTTCATCGGTTATAAAACCTTGTTCCACAAATACTGCATCCCATTGTCCTCCCTGAGATTTATGACAAGTAACAGCGTAAGAAAATTTGACCTGAAGTGCATTAAAATAAGGGTCGGCTTTTAACTTTTTATGTCTTTCTGCCTTTGATCGAACCAAAGCATAGCTATTCAACACTTCTTGATACAATAAGGAACTTTCTTTTTTAGAAATGGAAGGTCCATCCGAATCTATAGCATTTAGTAACAGTTTTACGTTTACCTCTCCTAAATCCTCTTGATCTTGTAAAATCACCTCACAATCTGCAAATCTAAACCCAAACTTATCTTCAATAAAATTCACCCTTTCAACTCTAACAATATCCCCATTTGCAATGAATCTATTCTCCTTATCTCCAAGCCAGTAATAATTGTTCTTCACTACCATTAGTAAATCACCTGCATTTAACTTATCCTCCATCCAAAGCGCTCTTACTCGGATTTGCTGATTAAATGCATTCGCTCGTTTATTGCTTCTTGTGATGATCAGCGTATTCTCTTTACCAAACTCTCCATAACAAGAGTTAACTTCCTCTTCTAACTGTGCGCCATTGATGTAATGAATATCTGAAAAATCATCAATTTTGAATTGGAGTCCTTCTGATTCTTCTCCCGTCGCAAAAGACCTTAAAACAGTAGCATTAGCTAAAATACCAGACTCTTCAGCTTGACGAACTACTTGCTTCAACTCACTTTGATAAACCTTTAAATTAAAAGCCATTCTCAATCTTTCTGGATCCAAAGCAGGAGAAATACTTAAACCAACCGGCGGCAACTGAGCAACGTCTCCGACAAATAACAACCTGCAGTTATCACCTGAAAAGACATAGGAAATCAAATCATCTAACAAACTTCTTTGCTGAGACACAAAAGATCCTCCTACTCCGCCAGACTCTCCAATCATCGAAGCTTCATCAACAATAAACAAACAGTTTTTATACAGATTTTTTTGACGAATAAACTGCATTCTACCATCCACCTTCTGATGGAAGTAAATTCTTCTGTGAATCGTCATTGCCTCCTTTTGAGAATAGGCAGCCAAAACTTTAGCTGCTCTACCAGTTGGAGCCAGCAAAACGGATTTTCTTTTCAGCTTTTCCAAAGCCTTTATCAGGGCAGAACTAATAGTTGTTTTACCAGTTCCTGCATATCCTTTCAATACATAAAGTGAACGATGATCATCATCAGATAAAAACCTATCTAAATCATGAATCAAAGTAGACTGATTTGAAGTGGGTTCAAATCCTAGTTCTTCTCTTATTTTAAGCTCAAAATTCAATGCTCTAATTTTAATTTAACATTAAGATATGAAATCAACGTAGCTATTGCATCTATAGGTAAAGCTAATTGCAAAAAAATTGTATTTTTGCTCGTGAATTTTAAGAGAATCTCTATGAAGAACCTTGGTATAGGAACACTAATAACAGCCGTTTTATTGATACTAGTTGGTCTAGTATTTATCACTATCCCTGCTAGTTCAGGTAAAGATGCAATGTTTGTTGGCGAAAAGTACATTGGTTTAGTTGAAAAATTACCAAGTAAATACGAAGACGACCTTAAAAACAACATGGTTGAAATAGTATTGAACAATAAGTACAACGCCATTTACAATGCCAAAAAAGATTCTTTAGAAGCACATCGTAAGCAATTACAACATGATGCTGATTCATTATTCGGAAGAAGAAAAGCAAAAGAAGGAAGAGCTTTAGAAAAAGAAGCTGCTAGAATTGATACTGTTATTTCTATGGCCTATGAGTCAGTAATGGCTGAGAAGTTTTCTGTAGACGATGAAAAGAAAGCTACTATCCTAAAATCTATTAAGGATACGTTAACTATGGAGAAATACTATGGTCAATTAGTTTCTGGTAAATTAGGTACTTCTTATACTTGGAATGACTTTGAAATGAAAAAGGTTCAAAAGCAAGATGCTTTCCCTTTCATCATTGGAGGTTTATCTTTTGTAATTGTAGGTTTATTGATCATCCTTTTTGGATTGAACATGTTAAACTCTCAACAAAAAATTGGAGTTATCGGAGCTGGAGTATTGGTTTTAGTTCTAGTAATTGTAGTGTCTAAATCAACTTTCTCTGGAATTGATAAAGTGGTTCAATTTGAAAAGCATTCTAAAACAAGAGAATTAGATGTTAGAGAGAATCTTACGACACTGAGAGATGCTCAAAAACAATACAAAAAGTACAAAGGAAAGTTCGCAGGAAGCTTTGATTCTTTAGTTGTATGGTTAAAAGAAGATAGCGTTCAACAAAAGAAGCAAGTTCAGATTAACGACTCAACAATGGAAGAAAGTATCTCTATGGTACCAGCTATTGATGTTGTATTCCCAGCAGCTAAGTTTCCGAACTTAAACGTTGATTCATTGATTCATGTTCCGCATACAGATACAAACAAATTCATCATGAAGGCTGCAACTGTTGAAAGAAACGGTGTTGTGGTTCCAGTGTTTGAAATATCAACGTTAAAGTTGAATTACTTATCTGATATCGTATTAGAGAACTTTGATAAAACTGCAGTTATTAAAATTGGAGATTTAGACAAACCATCTTACAACGGTAACTGGGGTGAGTAAATTCGATACCGCATTTGAATACTTTGACACCAATAGGCTGAGTGACAAATATAATTTTATAACAACCATCTGGCTTTCGTCAGATGG
Source organism: Flavobacteriales bacterium (assembly GCA_965661855.1). Taxonomy (GTDB): domain Bacteria; phylum Bacteroidota; class Bacteroidia; order Flavobacteriales_C; family CBFIFL01; genus CBFIFL01. The sequence continues at coordinate 27,744 of CBFIFL010000016.1, read as the reverse complement.
TTGTTCTGTTTCAGGCTATTCGAATTTAGATGATGAATATATTTATTTAGCTCATTTCCCTGATTTCAAAATCAACATCTATCAAGTATTAATCCCTAGAATAAAAGATTTACTTAACAACCCACAAATTGAGACTTTAATCAAGTCTTCAACGAAGGTTAAAGTAGTTGTTAACGAAGCTCGCTTCACTCTTATTCCGGAGTCTATTTATGATGCATCTAAGATGGAAGTTGTTTTTAAAATGCAAAATCAACTATTGGCTCACGAAGAACTAGAGAGTAAATCAATCACGGATCTACAGCATCGAATTGTATTTCCGATAAATGATTTACTTAAATCATATCTACAGGAAACGTTTGAAGAGAAACTAGAGCTTAGTTCATATGCTGAGGAGATTCTAAACCTGGTATCAAGTTATACAGAGAGACGTTCTATTTTTCACGTAGATTTCTCTCATGAAAGATTAAGTATCAGCTTCAAAAAAGACAATCAGTTGTTATTCCATAATAGCTTTAATTTTTCAAATGAAGAAGATGCCATTTACTTCATTGTTTACACCTTAGAGAAACTTCAATTATCAGTACAGGAAACTGAAGTCTCTATCACAGGAAATGCATTAAACAAAGACAGTCAATTAATTGAAGATTTAGGTAAATATGTATCTAAATTAGACTGGTTGGACCTAAGTAAATTTAAAGCCTTGTTTTTTAAACTTAACTTAGCTGAAGTTCATCGATTCCCCTATTTATTCAATGCCTAGTGAGAGTAATATCAGGAAAATATAAAAGTATCAGATTATCGGCTCCAAAAGGATTGCCTACCCGACCGACTACAGACAAAGCCAAAGAGAGCTTGTTTAACATCCTTTCTAATCAAATCGAGTTAAGAGACATTAAAGTACTTGACTTATTTGCCGGTATTGGTGGAATCAGTTTAGAGTTTTTATCGAGAGGAGCTGAAAGCGTTTTATCGGTAGAAATGAATCGTAAGGCATTTCAGTTTTTAAATCAAACGAAACGACAACTAGAAATTGATAACTGGAAAGTCTATCATGGAGATGTATTCAAGGTACTTAAGAAGTATAAAGATGAACAGTTCGACTTAATTTTTGCCGATCCTCCATATGATATTAGAGGACTAAAAGATATTCCTGAATTGGTATTCAAAAGTGACTTACTTAAACCTGGTGGATGGCTTATTGTTGAACATTCTTCAGATACTCCACTTAGTGATGTTCGTAATTTCGTAGAGCAAAGAACCTACTCAAAAGTGAATTTTAGTATTTTTCAGTCTCAAGAGTAGACTATGCAAAAGATTGCTGTATTTCCTGGTTCATTTGATCCTTTCACGCTTGGACACGAGGCTATTGTTCACAGAGCAATTAAGCTATTCGATAAAGTAATTATTGGAATTGGTGTTAATGCTCAAAAAGTTGGTTTTATTCCTGTCCAGAAAAGAATGGAATTGATCGCTGAAATGTTCAACAACACTCCTCAAGTAGAAGTTAAGTCCTTTAAAGGTTTAACGGTCGAGTTTTGTAAACAAGAGGGAGCGAATTACATCTTAAGAGGATTAAGAGATGGCAAGGATTTTGATTATGAAAGAAGTATAGCGATGATGAACAGAGACATCAGTAAATCTATAGAAACATTCTTTTTAATTACTGATCCTGAATACACTGCTATCAATGCATCTATTGTAAGGGACATTGCTCGAAACGGAGGAAACATTGATGGTTTCGTTCCAAAAAACATTGCTAAAGAAATTAAAGACATATTAAATGATCAATAAAATTTTATTCGCCGTTTGTCTACTAAGTAGCTCAATGCTATTAGCTAAAGACACATTCATAAAAGGAATCGCTCCTTCTTTTAAAAACAAAGCTTTCACTGTTTATACTGTCAATGAATTTTTGACAAGTACTAAAAACAAAGCAGCAGAATTAAAAACTGGGAAAAATGGAAGCTTCAAAGTTGACTTTGATATCACCGATGTACAATATGTGCTTTTAGATTTTGGAAGAGTTGAACGCTACCTATTCATTGAACCTGGTAAAACATACCATGTTAGTATCGATGGTATTGCTTCTGACATTCAAGCTAGTCAAAGTGTTTATGCTACAGATGAGCAACCAATTACCATAACCAATGCAGACTCTACAGATTTAAATGAATTATTATTAAGAGTTGAAAGTGACATTGCAAGATTCAGTTTAGAACATAGAAATGAATTGTTATTTCAGGCTAAAAAGGATTTTATTGATGATTTCGCAGCTGAGTTGAATAGAAAGTATCCAGTAAATCAGTCTAACTTTTTCTCTATTTATGTAGAATATTCATTAGCTCAGTTATATCAACTGTCTTATAAATCTTCTCCAGATTTATTCGCTATTGAGTTTTTATTAGGAAAAGCAACATATCCTAATAATCCTGCATACATGAAGATCTTTAAAAAGGAGTTTAATAATCACCTTAGAACGAATATTGACCATCTTTTTGCAGACAACATTTACAATTTGATCAATGCAAATAACTATGATCAAGTGTTAGAAGACTTATTCCCTTCTAGTAAGAGTTACGGAATGGATTTTAAAGAATTACTTCTTCTTCACGTGTTCTATGAAAACTATGGTAATCCTAGAATCAAAAAGGAAGCTGTTGAAAATAGCATAAGTCAATTGATTAATAAAAGTGGATCTAAAGAGAATAAATTAGTAGCTACTAATATTCAAAGAAGAATCAAAGAGTTAACTCCTGGTTCTGCAGCACCTGATTTTGCGTTATATGATTTAGATTCTAATGTTGTTCAATTGTCTAATTATGCAGGAAACTATGTGTATTTAGGATTTGCTGAATCTTGGTCAAGACCTTTTGAAATGGACATCAAAATTATGAAGCAATGGAAAGAAAAATACCCTGAACTTCAAATCATCACTGTTTTAGTTGATGAAGATCGTTTGGCATATGAAGTATTCATGAAGAAATACCAACCGGATTGGTCTGTATTACATGCAGGTTTAGTACCAACAATAACTTTAGATTACAAACTAAACAACTACCCTAGTTACTTTTTAATCGGACCTGATGGAAAGTTAATCTTCTCTCCAGCTAATAGTCCATACGAAAGATTCGAAAAGCAATACATCAATTACTTGAATCAGATGGATTAATCAAATACTTGATTGATCACTTCTTTAATAGAATTATAAGTATCAGAGGTAAGTTTTCTTACCTCTTTTTTATTGATCCATTTTACCCACTCAATATCTTCTTCCACTTGAGGCATTGGTTTAAGGTCAGTATTACAAGACATTTTATACCAATACGTCTCTTTTAAGTGCCATTTCCCTTTCATTTCATAACAATGAAAAGTGGAGGTTAAACGCTCTTCAATTTTCAATTGATCAATAGCACACTCCTCCTCTACTTCTCTAATGGCACATTCATCTATCCATTCCCCTTTTTCTAATTTTCCTTTTGGTAAATCAGTTCTTCCCAGCCTCTTGATAATCAACACATCGTCTTCTTTAAAGACTACACCCCCAGCAGCTATAACTCCTTTAAACATTTTTGAGAAGGATGACCAAATCATTTCTACATCCTCGCCAATCAGTGCTAAAGGACCCGTTAACTTTTTGTTGGTTAACTGTTGAAAAAACTCTTCTAAATCTAAGTCCTTATACTTAAGCACTTTGCACTCTAAGTCCAAAATATCACTGGTATTTCGGAAATGAATGGGTAAATCGTAAATAAAAACTTTATACCTTTGTATCATGATCAAAACAGACGAATCACAGCTTCAAATTGCTGAGTATTTACTACAAATAAAAGCAATAAAATTACAACCAAATAATCCTTTCGTTTGGGCTTCTGGTTGGAATTCACCAATTTATTGTGATAACAGAGTATCATTATCATACCCTGCTATACGTACTTACATTCGTCAACAGTTGGCTAGTAAGATTACAAGTGAGTTTGGAGAACCTGATATCATAGTTGGTGTTGCTACTGGAGGTATTGCTCAAGGCGCATTGGTTGCTGAAGAGTTAGGTCTACCTTTTGCTTACGTTCGTTCATCTGCGAAAGCACATGGAATGGGTAATCAAATTGAGGGTCATTACACTGCTGGTCAAAATGCTGTAGTTATCGAAGATTTAGTTTCAACTGGAGGTTCAAGTTTAAAAGCTGTTGAGGCTTTAAGAGAAGCTGGTGTGAATGTTAAGGGTCTTATTTCCATATTCACTTACGGATTTGATCTAGCTATTGACAACTTCAAAAAAGCTAATTGTCCGATGATTTCATTAACTGATTACGATGTGTTAATTGAAAAGGCGCTAGATTCAGAATATGTGAATCATGAAGATTTAGAATCATTGAAAAGCTGGAGATCTGCACCAGACAAATGGAATAAGTAATGACTACTATAGAAACAGACATTGTAAAAATCAACGCTAGTGATGAGTCCATCTTTAATTTATTAAAGGACTTAAGAAACTACGAAGTTTTATTTCCTGCAGAAAAAATTAAGAACTGGACAGCTACTGAAAAAGCATGTTCTTTCTTATTAAAAGGAATGTCTACTATAGAAATGGAGGTTAAATCGTTACAATCTCCTGAAAACATTAAACTAAAATCAGGAACAAAAGCTCCTTTCAAATTTGATATTGATATCGTTATCGAAGCTTCGAAGGAAGAAGAAAACCTTACTGCATTACAATTGATTTTTAAAGCGGAAATGAATGCTTTTGTTAAAATGATGGTTGAAAAGCCATTAACAGCCTTCTTTAACAAATTGGTTCACTCTGTTGAAGGTCAACTTTAATCTAGAAACTTAATTTCTTTAAGGTCGAAAGATCTTATACCACTTTCCAGTTCTACTTGTAACAAACCATGGAGGTCTAGTCCAACTATTATTCCTTCTTGTTTAGTATCATCAATCTCGAAGTTTGATTTAATCCCTTTTAAGTAGAGACGTTCCAAATATTCTTGCTTCAGTTTTTCCATTGAGTATTGGAGCCTAGAATAATTTCTAAAAAACAGCTCCAGAAAATCTTTAAGAAAAGACTCTAAATCAAACTCTTTATTCAGTTCTTTTCCAATACTAGTAGCTTTTCGAGAGAACGCCTGAAAATCCATTTGATTAACATTCAAGCCAATCCCCACAATACTGTGCTTTATTTTCTTCCCTTCAAAAGCATTTTCAATCAATACTCCTGCAACCTTCCTAGAATCTATTAAGATATCATTAGGCCATTTAATTTGAACTTTTGAAACAAACTGATCTAAAAATTGACTTATACTCAATGCCACAATGTAATTGAGGTATTGCTGATCACTTATGTTTAATGACTGCGGTTTTAAAAAGATTGAAAACGTCAAATTCTTTCCATCTTCGCTTTCCCATCTTCCGCTAACACCCTTCCCTTTTTCCTGATTTTCACAAACAACAACAGCCCCTTCTGATAATCCAACTTCACTTTGCATTTCTTTCATTAAATCGTTGGTAGAACCAAGACTCTTATACCTGTATATCGATGGACTAACGGTGCTTAACATAAATTAACGGCTAAAGTATTTAATAATCTCCAAGGATAAGATAGTATTCATATTAAATTGGTTAATTTTGTTCGTTACAAACCATGTACTAAATGGCAACTATAGAAACAAGTTCAGCTGTATTATGCGACGAAATAATCACAGCTATTGAAGATATTAAAGGAGAAGAAATTGTTAAGTTAGACTTAAGAAACATTGATAATTCGGTTGCGGATTTCTTTGTTGTATGTAGCGGTGGATCAAACACACATACTTCGTCTATAGCACAATTCATAAGTAAAGAAGTAAGCAAAAAACTTCATGAAAAACCTTTTAAAACAGAAGGTCAGCAAAATGCTGAATGGGTTTTAATGGATTATGGTTCTGTTGTAGTTCATGTCTTCCAAAGACACATAAGAGACTTTTATCAGATCGAAGAATTATGGTCTGATGCAGAAAGAACTGACTACGAGGATACTATTTAAAAAAAATAATGAGCGAGAATAAAAAGCCAAACAACGTAAAAGGTAAGTTTCCAATTTATTGGATTTACATTGCTATAATAGCAGTGTTCTTATCTATTAGCTTTCTAAGTGAGACACCTGTTAGTGAGAGAATATCGAAAGATGAGTTTTTTACTGATTACTTGGTTCAAGATAAAGTTGAGCAAGTAGATATTGTTAGTAACAAGTCTATCGTAGAAGTTTACTTAAAAGCAGAAGCTAAAGAAGAAATTTCAACAGATGATAAACCGAACTTCTTAGGACCTAAATCAGGACCTGACTTTTATTTCAATATTGGAGATTTAAGAAAATTCGAAGAAGATTTTGAAGCGGTTAAAGCAAAACACAACTTAGCTGTTCAGTCAGACATCGTTAAGCAAGATCCTCCTATCTGGGATGGTTGGATGAATACGATCCTTTTCTTAGGATTATTGGTAATCATCTGGATGTTCATGATGAGAAAAATTGGTGGTGGCGGAGGTCCTGGTGGACAAATTTTCAATATTGGAAAATCTAAAGCTCAGTTATTTGATAAAAACACATTAGTAAAAACGAACTTCAATGATGTTGCAGGTTTAGATGAGGCTAAGGTGGAGATTAAAGAAATCGTTGATTTCCTTAAAAACCCAAAGAAGTATACAAAACTAGGTGCACAGATTCCAAGAGGAGCTCTACTTGTAGGACCTCCAGGAACAGGTAAAACCTTATTAGCTAAGGCTGTTGCAGGTGAGGCTAAAGTTCCTTTCTTTTCAATGTCTGGATCTGATTTCGTTGAAATGTTTGTTGGAGTTGGGGCATCAAGAGTTAGAGACTTATTCAAGCAAGCAAAAGAAAAAGCTCCTTGTATTATTTTCATTGATGAAATTGATGCAGTAGGTAGATCAAGAGGTAAGAATAACTCAATGGGTTCTAATGACGAAAGAGAGAACACGTTGAACCAATTACTTACTGAAATGGATGGTTTCGAAACCAATAACGGAATCATTATGTTAGCTGCTACAAATAGAGCTGACGTTTTAGATAAAGCTTTAATGAGACCAGGAAGATTTGACAGAACGATTTTTGTTGACATGCCTGATCTTAAAGAAAGAGAAGCTATTTTCAAAGTTCACTTGAATAAACTTAAACTTGACGATACTGTTGATGTTGAATTTTTAGCTAGACAAACTCCTGGATTCTCTGGAGCTGATATCGCTAACATCTGTAATGAGGCTGCTCTTATCGCTGCTAGAAAAGACAGACCAAGTGTTACTAAACAAGACTTTTTAGATGCTGTTGATAGAATCATTGGTGGTTTAGAAAAGAAGAATAAAATCATTACTCCGAAAGAGAAGAAAACAATTGCTTATCACGAAGCAGGTCATGCTACAGTTAGTTGGTTAACTGAATTTGCATCTCCTCTAGTGAAGGTAACTATCGTTCCTCGTGGACAATCTTTAGGAGCTGCATGGTATTTACCAGAAGAAAGACAGATTACAACAAAGGCACAAATCTTAGATGAAATGTGTGCTGCTTTAGGTGGTAGAGCTGCTGAAGAAATAATCTTCGGAGAAGTTTCTACTGGTGCTTTAAGCGACCTTGAAAAGGTAACAAAGCAAGCATATGCAATGATTTCTGTTTACGGTTTAAATGATAAATTAGGAAATATTTCATACTACGATTCAAGTGGAAATGACAATGTATTCTCTAAACCATATTCTGAAAAAACTGCCGAATTAATTGATCAAGAAGTTCAAGAATTAGTTCAAGAGGCTTACAAAAGAACACTTGGTATTTTAGCTGATAATAAAGATAAATTGACGGTATTAGCTGATAAGCTTCTAGAAAAGGAAGTGATTTTCAAAGAAGACTTACAAGAAATCTTTGGTAATCGACCTTACGAAGAAGTAGTTGAAGTGAAGGAAGAAGAAACAAAAGAGGAAACTCCAGCAGTTGATACTCCGGTAGCTGAAACTGAAGAAGCTAAAGAAGAGAATACTACTAACAACGATGAAAGTAGTACAGAGGAAACAGAAAGTAAAGAGTAACAGTGTTAACTAGAGCTATTTACGGAGCGATTTTCGTAATCGTATTAATATCAGCTTATCTCGGATCAGTAGAATCTGCATGGGCTTTAACGGTATTAATTAGCTTTCTTGGTTTTGCTGAATTCTCTAGAATTACAAGAGATAACAAAAGCATCAAAATTAGTCCACTATGGTGGATTACTTTGATGCTTTTTGCTTTTGATACAGAGCCTTTTGGAATTATAAGTGAATACACTTCAATTCCATTAAGTTCATTTAATTTGCTTTTGATACCAGTCATTGCTATTCAAGAGCTTTTTAGAAAAGGAGAGAATCCTGTTGAGAACATAGCCTTTGGTTTCCTTTCGGTTATTTATCCTTCTTTAATATACTTTTCCTACCTATCGGGATTTGATTCACAAAACTTTAATGGAACAACCATCATAGGATTCTTTATTTTGATTTGGTCCAATGATACCTTTGCTTATCTGTCTGGTCGATTCTTTGGTAAAACCAAATTATTCGAAAGAATAAGTCCAAAAAAAACATGGGAAGGAAGTATTGGTGGAGCTCTTTGCACTATCGGTATATCTCAAATACTTGCACAATTCTATACGCAATTCACTAGTATAGAATGGATCGTTATCAGTATAATCTGTGTTTTATTCGGAGCTTTTGGTGACTTAGTCGAAAGCCTTATTAAAAGAAACTATCAAATAAAAGACTCAGGAAACCTAATACCTGGACATGGTGGAATTCTAGATCGTTTCGATGCAACACTGCTTGCCTCACCGGTATTATATTTTTTCATCCACTACTTCATATAAGTAAGAACTTTTCTCTTACTTTTGGTCAAAATTTTAATTCATGAAATTTCATAAAGAAGGTTACCCTACTCTTTTCGTAACTATAGCGTTTTTAGTAATCCTTAATGGATCTCTAAACTACTTTATACCTGAACTTAGTGTTGTTCTTTACATCTTTTACGTTCTGTCCTTAGCTTTATTAATTACGGTTATTCAGTTTTTCAGAAGTCCAAGTAGAGAATGGAATAACAATAGTGAAAATGGTATTATCAGTCCGTGTGATGGTAAAGTAGTTGTTATCGAAGAAGTAGAGGAAACAGAATACTTTAAAGAAAAAAGAATTCAGATTTCTATTTTCATGTCACCTTTTAACGTGCATGTTAATCGTAATCCAATTACAGGAATATTCAAATACGTTAAGTATCACCCTGGATTATTTTTAATGGCTTTCAATCCAAAGTCTTCGACTGAAAATGAAAGATCTACCATTGTTATTGAACACAAATCGGGTGCTGAAGTGTTGTTCAGACAGATTGCTGGTTTCTTGGCAAGGAGAATTGTTGTTTACTGTAAAGAAGGTCAAGAGGCAAAACAAACAGATCAAATGGGCTTCATTAAGTTCGGATCAAGAATTGATCTATTTCTTCCGTTAGATGCTAAAATCAACGTAAAATTAGAAGATAAAGTTAAAGGAGGCGTCAGCAATATAGCTGACCTAGTTTAATTTGAAACTAATTTACTTTGGAGTCGTTAAATGCACCAAAATAAATACAACATGAAAAAATTATCATTAATACTCGTATTATTCTTCAGCGTTTCTTTGTCATTCGCTTCTCAGACAGTTATCACAGAATTAACTGAAATCACTATTAGCGACCCATGTGAAAAATGTGGTAAAGAAAAATGTGAGTGTCCAAAGGAAGAAAAGAAGGTATGTTCTGACGCAGAGAAAAAAGCTTGTTGTAAAAAAGACGGAGAGCACAAGTCAGCAGATGCTAAGAAAGCGTGTTCTGAAGGGGAGAAAAAAGCTTGTTGTAAGAAAGACGGAGAGCACAAGTCTTGCGATAAAAAGGAAGATGAAAAAAAATAAGTACTATATAGTATAACAAAAACATAAAGAGTAAGTACATAGGTACTTACTCTTTTTTATTTTAGCGATATGAGTTTAAGCAAAAGGTTTTATTTAGCAATTGCGGGATTAATTGGTTTAGTCCTTGTATCTGCACTTATTATATTATTATTTCAAGAAGATAGATCTTTTAGTAATCCTTTAGTTATTTCTTTAACTATCATATCTATCCTATGGATTGCCATACTTATTCCATCAGGCACATTTCTAATGAATAAATTTCTTACTCCTATTCAGGAACTAATTGTTTCTAGTGCTGAACTGGCTGAAGGGAATACTGAAATAATCATCCCCCTTTCTGATGATGATGATGAGTTATCTATCTTAAATTACAATCTAGAACTTATCCGTGAAAACATTGATAACGCTGCACATTTTGCAACAGAAACAGGTAAAGGACAACTGGATATAGAATACGATAAGTCAGGAGAAAATGATCAGTTGGGATCAGCTCTTTTAGATATGAGAGAGCAATTGAAACAAGTTGCAAAAGAAGATAAGGAGCGTGAATGGTTTAACAAAGGTGTTGCAGAATTCAGTGACATCCTAAGACGTAACAATGATAATTTAGAACTACTTTCTAGTGAAATCATTAGAACTTTGGTTAACAAAATAGAAGCACAACAAGGAACCCTTTTCATTAAACATGAAACCGATGGTAAGGAGGTTTTAGAAAAGTCAGGAACCTACGCTTATGGTAGAGATAAGTTTGAAAGTCAAACAATCGAATACAAAGAGGGAATGGTTGGACAAGTTTGGGCTGAGGAAAAAGCTAGTTACATAGAGAATGTCCCTGATGGTTATTCACCTATTGCTTCAGGTCTTGGAGAAATTACACCAAAGGCGCTTTACATCGTTCCTTTATCCATCAATAGCAATGTGATGGGAATTATTGAAATTGCCTCATTAAATAGCATCTCAGAACTTCAAAAGAACTTTGTTCTAAAAATATCTGAAAGTATTGCTTCTACATTGGAAAGTGTGCAAACAAATGTGCAAACGATTAAACTTCTAGAAGAGTCTCAACACATGCAAAAAGAGATGTCTAACCAAGAAGAAATGATGAAGCAAAGTATTGAGGAAATGCGTGCTACTCAAGAGCAAATGCAAGATCAAGAATCTGAGCTTAAACAAATTAACTTAGATATAAAAGAGAATCAGCGTCAACTAGAATCAAGGATCAATATTTTAAATGAAATGTGTCTTGTTTCTGTTACAGATAAAAAGGGTGTAATCACTGAAGTAAACGGTAAGTTCTTAGATATTGCTAAATACAGCGAAGAAGAACTGATCGGAAAACCGCATAACATTGTTAGGCATCCAGATATGCCAGCTGAGGTTTTTAAACTAATGTGGTCAACTATAGGAAAAGGTCAATCATTTAGAGGAATGGTCAAAAATAAAGCAAAGGATGGTTCTGCTTATTGGGTAGATGCTGTTATTAACCCTATAATTGGTGATGATGGAAAACCTGTTGGATACATCGGTGTTCGCTACTTGAATACGGATATTATTCAAAAACACCCAACTTACACCTATGATTTAGGTGATGTTCAATTGACCATTCCTACCGCTTAATTAAATAGCGACTTTTTCTTTCCTGGTTGATAAGACTTTACATAGTTCGCATCAAAGTATGCTGTGTCTAGCAGTAACTGTGGCAATCTTTCCGTCTCGAAAAAACGATTAAGCCCCCCTACTTCATTAATTACACATGTTGTACTAATCATAGATTCACCAAGATCAAATCGATCTTGAAACTTTATCGCACCATCACCACACCATAAAACCTTCTCCGAATTCAAAGAGTCTACAAATTCTTGATCAATTATTTTAGATTCGATTTCTCCACTGCTCTGACCATCTACATTAAATATTTGCAGGTATACCTCATCTCTTCTAGCATCAATCATCGTAACAATTTTATTCGCTCCAATAGATTCTGCTTGATTTAAGCATGACCAATACAGTATTTCATTTGAAGTCATACCATAAACTGGAATATCTAAACTGTAAGACAAAGCTTTAGCAGCAGATGCCCCGATTCGCAATCCAGTATAAGAACCTGGTCCTGTACCTATCAGTATTCCTTCTAATTGAGACAGTTGTAACTTGTTTTTAGCCAGTAAGTCTTGAATAAATGGCAATAGCTTTTCAGAATGGACATAACCTTCTCCTTCAAAGTTCAACACGTCCAAAAATTGGCATTCTCGATACAATGCTACAGATAGATTCTTGGTTGAAGTGTCAAAAGCGATGGTTAACATAGCTACAAAAATACACTTTTCAAGTTCTGTTTAGCTAAGTATTGACTAACTTCAAAGTTCAATTAAGATTATGAAGAATACAGCAAACTATATCAATGAGAATAAAGAAAAGTTCGTAAATGATCTTTTCGATTTATTAAGAATTCCTTCTGTAAGTGCAGATCCTGCATTTCAAGGGGATGTTCAAAAATGTGCCAAAACTGTTCAAGATCATTTGATCGCTGCAGGTGCAGATAATGTCGAGATAATTCCAACAAAAGGACACCCTATTGTTTATGGTGAAAAAATTATAAGTTCTGAACTTCCAACTGTTTTAGTTTACGGACATTATGATGTTCAGCCAGCTGATCCTATTGAATTATGGGATACACCTCCATTTGAACCAACGGTTAAAGATGGAAAAGTATATGCTAGAGGAGCTTCGGATGACAAAGGACAAATGTTCATGCATGTGAAAGCATTTGAATCGATGATGAAAGCAGATGAACTTCCTTGTAATGTTAAGTTCATGATAGAAGGTGAAGAAGAAGTTGGATCTAAGCATTTGGGTGAATTCTTAATTGAAAATACAGACAAATTAAAAGCGGATGTAATCTTAGTTTCTGATACGGGAATGATCGGTTTAGAAAATCCAAGTATCACTACTGGTTTAAGAGGAATGTCTTATATGGAGGTTGAGTTAACTGGTCCAAATAGAGATTTACACTCAGGTTTATACGGAGGAGCTGTTCAAAACCCAATCAATGCATTGTGTAACATGATCGCTACTTTAACTGATGAGCATAACAAGATTACTATTCCAGGATTTTACGATGATGTGGAAGAAGTATCACAAGCAGAAAGAGAGCAAATGGCTAAAGCACCATTTAGCTTAGAGCAATACAAAAAACATTTAGACATTGACGCTGTTAGCGGTGAAACAGGATTCACCACGCTTGAAAGAGCTTCTATTCGTCCTACAATGGATGTAAATGGAATATGGGGCGGATACATTGGTGAAGGAGCTAAAACGGTTATCCCTTCAAAAGCTTTCGCTAAGATTTCTATGCGATTGGTTCCTGGTCAAGACTTTCATAAGATCGGACAATTATTCAAAGATCATTTCGAATCCATTGCACCAGAGGGTACTTCAGTTAAAGCTACCTTCCATCACGGTGGAAAACCAGCGGTGACTCCAATCGATTCTGCAGGATATAAAGCTGCTAGTATGGCAATGGAACAAACATTCGGTAAAACTCCGGTTCCTTTAAGAAGTGGTGGTTCTATTCCAATTGTAGCTTTATTTGAAGAGGTTTTAGGACTTAAAACGATCTTAATGGGCTTCGGTTTAGATACAGATGCGATTCACTCTCCTAACGAACATTACGGACTAGAAAATTATTACAAGGGAATAGAAACTATACCTTACTTCTACAAGTACTTCACAGAGCTAAACAAGTAAGAATAAAAAAGCGGAAGTAATTTAGATTACTTCCGCTTTAAACTTAAAGCTATTGCTTTAGGAAAGCTATAGAAACAAAAAAGCCACCTATTAGGTGGCTTTTTTAATATGTCTTTATGTCCCGTCCTAAAATAAGTTGACACATTAACGACTTATTTTAGGACGGGACAAAGCAAACAATGGAAAAGACTTAAAACAACTAATTGACCATGCTGTAGACAGTTACAACAATAGAAGGCCACATTCCAGTTTAAATTTTAAAACCCCTAATTTTATACATGAAAAAACCGAAGCGGAAAATCCACTTCGGTCTTATATTTTATCTTAAAAAACTGTCAACCTATTTTAGGACGACACATTATTCTACTAAATATCATCAAATGATACGTTAGTAAATGCTGTTTCGTTTGTTGTTTCAGCAACTACTTGACTTGCTTCTTCTCTTTCTGTTCTAGCTTCTTCAAAATCTCCTTTTTCAGATCTAACGAAATCAATTGCTTCGTTTAATCCTTCAGAGAATTTGATAAAATCTTCTTTGTATAAGAATAACTTGTGCTTTTCAAAGAAGTACTTCCCATCATCATTAAATCTCTTCTTACTCTCCGTGATTGTCAAATAATAATCGTTTCCTCTTGTTGATTTAACATCGAAAAAATAAGTTCTCTTTCCTGCTCTTACCGCTCTTGAGAAAATCTCGTCTCTTCTCTCATTGTTATCCATTCCGTCCATCTTAATTCTTTCGTTTTGTTAATAACTTCTATTTACGTCTACAATATATAAATTTATTTAAAAACTTAAAATCGAGCTCCGTTTCTTTATGATTTGGTAACAAAGCTTTGAACTTCATTTCTTTTAAAACTACTCCAAGTGCTGCTTTTGATACAAGTCATAATACTCTCCCTTCAAGTCCATCAACTCTTGATGACTTCCTTCTTCAGATATACCTCCATCATCCAAAACTATCACATGATCTGCATGTTTAATACTAGATACTCTATGAGAAATAATAATGCATGTCGTTGATTGACTCTCTTTCTTAATGTTTTGAAGTATTTCTTCTTCTGTCTCCGTATCAACTGCTGATAAACAATCATCGAAAAGTAATATGTCCGGACGCTTTAATAAGGCCCTAGCAATACTTACCCTTTGTTTTTGTCCTCCCGATAAAGTAACTCCACGCTCTCCAACCATCGTATAGTAAGCCTTTTCAAATCCTTCTATATTTTCATGGATAGCTGCTTTTTTAGCTGCTTTTACAATCTCTTCTCGATCCTTCTCTTTACTAACCTCTCCAAATGCAATGTTTGCTCCTATCGTTTCAGAGAATAAAAAGACTTCTTGCGGAACATAACCAATTCGTTCTCTATGCTGATACATATTGATCTCTTTAAGATCATGTCCGTTAATGCTAATCTTACCAGAAATCGGATCGCTCAATCTCAATATCAGGTTAGCAAGCGTACTTTTTCCTGATCCTGTTTTACCCAGTATAGCAAAAGTCTCCCCCTTCTTTACCGTAAAACTTAAATTCTTTATAGCCTCAATTCCCGAATCAGAATAAGTGTAAGCCACATTGTCGAAAACCAAATCACCATCCAAATCAACCTTCTCTTCTGTTGGATTTTGAATCTCTGGTTTCAATTTTAAAAACTCATTGATTCTAGTTTGAGATGCCGCAGCTTGCTGAACCAAAGAAGTCACCCAACCTAAACTTGCAACAGGCCATGTAAGCATGTTAATATAGATAACGAACTCTGCAATATTACCATATGTGATTTCCCCTTCGATAACCTGAATACCACCAACATAGATAGTAATCAGTGTACTCAACGTCGGTAATAAAATAATTACAGGGTGAAACAGTGAATTTACCTTCACTAAATCCATTGATCTTTTCAAAAAGGTATCGCATTCCTCTTCAAACTTTTCCTCTTGTTGTTTTACTTGCTTATATGCTTTAATGATTCGAATACCAGAATAACTCTCTTGCGCTCTAGAAAATATATTCGATAATTGTGCTTGTACAGCAGTGCTTTTTTTATTGATAATACTACTGATGAAGTAGATCAAAACAGACATTACTGGTAAAGGAATAAGAGATAACCACGTCAACCGTTCATTAATACTAAACATGGTAGAAATCACAACCGTAAAAAGAATAATCAAGTTTACGGTATACATAATAGCCGGACCTATATACATACGAACAGCAGAAACATCTTCCGATATTCTGTTCATGATATCTCCAACCTTATTTCTTTTATAAAAGGCAGTATCTAAAGCTTGGTATTGGGCGTAGATTTCGTTCTTTAAGTCAAACTCTATTTTTCTCGACATCACAATAACCGTCTGTCTCATCAAGAATGTAAAGACTCCTTTCAAAATAGCTAAACCTATAATGCTTCCTCCAAATAACAAGAATGACTGAAGTAGTATTTCATAAAATGAATCATAAGCTTCTCCTGATCCCATAAGTTTCAAGACATTCAACGACTCAAGAACTGTATCAATTGCATTTCTAAAAATCTGAGCAGGAAAAATGGAAAGAATATTAGACCCAACAATAAAGATGATACCAAAGGCAATCATCCATCTGTATTTAGCAAAATATTTATTGAGGTATAATAAAGACTTCATAGATTAAAATTACCGTTTATCTACCAATTCTACATCATACACTACCGGTGAAAACGGCTTTACCATTCCATTGATTGTTCCCTTTTCTTTATATGCCATATAACTTGGTATAACAAACCTATACTTACTTTTCTTATTCATTAAAAATAATCCTTCCTCAATCCCTTTAATAACCTGATCATCCTGACCAACGATAAAATCAAACCAAGCTTTTCTTTCTTTAGTAGAGTCAAACTTTTTACCATCTAAAGTATAACCTTCAAAATGTAAAATAACTGCTTCTCCATATTGAACAGGGTCTCCATACCCCTCTTTTACTTCGGAATAGTATAACCCAGTTGGTGTTATGGCATATTCTTCTTGCTGAGATTTAATGTACTCATCAATTAAACTTTGTTCTTTAATGGTATTTGCATCTTCAATCTTATTATTAACCAGCCAATTAAAAAACTCTTTTTTGCTTTGTACAAATTCATCATTACGTTGATGATTTTCTAGCTTAAGACTACTTAACACAATCTGATTACTCAGTTCTGGTTTCTTGTTCTGCAGTAAAAATGTATTCAAGTCTTTTCCTGATAAGTAAACCGACAAGCTATCTCCTTGTCGCATTAACTTCAATGCTTGAAGAACGGTGTTTTCACTTTTTAAATGGTGTATTTTCAACAGTTGTCTTCTTTGATAAAGACTATCTGAAAAATTAAACGAGTACAACAAAGTCACGTAATCTCCTTTCTCAATTCTTCTATCGCCATCTCCAAGAGAAATTAACTTATAATTTAAGCCTTGATCGCTTATACTATAACCTGGATATGGGCTCTCTTTACAAGACCATAACAATAATGACAATATGAAAACGAGAGCTATTCTCATTTCAGACTAATCAGTTTAAGATCGTAGATGATTGTTGATTTCGGTGGGATTTTATCCATATCTCCAATTAAGCCGTGAGCTAAATGAGAAGGTATGATCAACTTCGCCTTATCTCCTACCTTCATATACTTTACCCCTTCATGTAAACCTGACTCAACATCATCTGCCTCAATTGTAAAACTTTTCTTTTCACCCAATTTACTTTGATAACATACTTTTCCGTTTAGTAAAGAAATGGTATATGATATACTAGCATACTGCCCAATTTTTGCTAAATTCTGTCCTTTACCTTTTTCATAAATAAGATAACGTAGACCAGTTCCTGTTGAAATTACAGGCCATTGCTTTCTTTCGATAAACTTCTCAATCAGCCTATCTTCACTCTCCATCAATGTCTTATTAATAGCAACTAAACTATCCTTGAATTGTTGTTCCGTGTAACCGCCAACCTTCTGCTTTTGCACCTCAGAGGTACAGGCAGACAATAAGCATATAAGTGATATGATGAAAGTAAGTTTATACATATTTAGGTAATTGTTCCTCAAACAATTTAACAGCGCTTTCCAAGCCTTCGTGATGAATTCCTCCAGCGGCGTTTCGGTGTCCACCACCATTAAAGTTATCTCTTGACAGCTCATTCACCGCTATTGATCCTTTTGATCTAAACGAAATCTTTACATCGTTGTTATCCGCTTCTTTGAAAAATACAGCAACCTCAATACCTTTCATACTCAAAGCATAGTTTACTACACCTTCGTTATCTCCTTTTTGGAAATCGAATTTATTCATGTCATCCAAAGTCAAGGTAAAGTAAGCTGTTTTAAGCTCAGGTAGTACAATCATATTATTCAATAACAAATGACCTAGCAATCTTAATCGCGACTCTCTATCGTTGTCATATAATTGTCCATGGATAGCTTCGGTGTCAACACCTTTCTTCATAATCTCTGAAGCCATACGGTGTGTATTACTGTCTGTTGCTCTGTATTTAAACGAACCAGTATCTGTTACAATTCCAGTATACAAGTTCTCTCCCATTGATTCGGTAATTGCATCTAATCCAAATAAATCCTCTATTAGTGAGAATACAATCTGACAAGTAGAACAAATATTTGTTTGAGATATAGTGATATCGGCAAAGTCTTTAGGTTCTAAATGATGGTCAATCATCACTTTTTTAGCACTTGACTCATATACATAATGACCTAATCTATCAATTCTACTTAAGTCATTAAAATCTAAACAAAAAACAGCATCAGTAGCGGATATTAACTCCTCAATTTGCTTATCTGTTTCTTCTTCAAGAATTAGTACTTCATCATTTCCCTTCATCCATTGTAAAAAATCCGGATATCCAGTTGGACTAACCAAGGTAGCAGAAACACCTTGATTAATAAGAAACTCAGTTAGAGCCAAACAGCTACCCATAGCATCTCCATCAGGATTTTTATGAGGTATTACTACTGCCGTTTTTATATTAGATATAAGTGATTTTAATTCTTCCATGATATATAATTTGGAAGATTAAAGATAGTCAAAAGGCAAGCTATAAAGTACTAAGCCTCGTACTTTCTAAGCTTTGCTTTCAAGTCTTGATTTTCCCTCTTCAACTCTTCACTCTGACGCTCTAAATCTTCTCTTGTTGCTTGAATTTCTTCGTTTGTTTGCTTCAATTCCTCTTCCTGCTGCATCATAATCTCAGCCTTTTCTCTAGTCTCTGTAAGCAAACTATTAGTAAATATGGCCATCTTCTTTGAAGAAAGAACGTTAGCTATTATTTCCGTTAATTTTTCAATAAAATCAATTTGATACTTTTCAAATTGATCAAATCCAGCGATTTCAAAAACTCCAAATACTTGGTCCTGCTCAATAAGGGGAGTTATATATACTTGACTTGGAGGAGCATCACCTAAACCAGAAGTTAAATGAATGTAACCTTCCGGTACATCTTTTAAATTAATAGGTAACCCTTCCTTTGCACATTGACCTGCCAAACCTTGTCCTATTTGAATATGATCTTCAACAAACTTCTTTTTATCATAAGCATAGGTGCTTAAACGTCTTAACCTTACATTCTTTTTATCTATTTCTCCCTCATCTTCAGAAAGATAAATCGCACCTTGATTGGCTTTTAAATATTCTATAACAAAGCTTAATATCGAATCACCAAGTTGCTCAAAATCCAAAGCATCATTTTGAATCATAGCGTTAAACTCTGCTAAACCTTGATTCGTCCAGTTTATAATTTGCTGTTCCTTGTTAGCTAAATTAAGCTGTCTTTGTAATTCAACAATCGACACCGCTATAACATCTTCAGAGAACTCTGGGTTATATTCTTTTTCCAAGTCTCCTTCTCCCAAAGCTCGAGCAAAATTAACAGCTTCTTTTAACCTCTCAACTAATCGATTAAAGTACTCCTTGATTTGACCAATTTCATCGTGCGAAATCACCTCCATTTTCTCAGGAAAACTCCCTTCCGAAACAACTAGCATAGAATCTCGAATCTCTGAGGTTGATTTTGAAATTCTGTTGGCAAACTTTAAGCTAATTATGATTCCAATTAACAATTGAAGCACAAAAAACAAAACCGTAAATCGGATACTGCTTTTACCGTATTCGTTACTCTCAAGAAATAAAGCCTCTGCAATACTATTAAGATCTTTTTGGATATTCTCTTGGTTAATTATGAGTTCTGATTTAACCCCGTCATTACTTGTAAATCCAATGGACTCTTCTAAATCAACTATTTCCTTAAAATGTTTTTGATATAATTTTAATTGCTTCACTAAAACTATATTATTTGAAGATTGAGCAATTAACTGTTCAATTACTCTGTTAAACTTTTTAAGGTATTTCTTACTCTTTCTTAAAAAGAAATCTTTTTCGTGTCTTCTTAACATCAATACAGAAGACAAGAACTCTGGTCCTATTCTTTTTTCTACTTCTTTTATTACAGCTCTCAATTCTCCTTCTAATCCATAATCTTTAAAACCTCTTTCTTTATATAACGAAAGAATACTAGACTTTAAATCAAGAAACTCTTCCAAATTGCTTTCAATATTATCAACCTGTCTTAACGCCTCTTCTGAATCTAGAATTTCTGAAGCAACAATAGCTTTTAAATGTAAAGCCAACTTGGCTTCACTAGAATCTATACGAAGCAGGTAATTACTCTTTCCTGACTTATGAAAATCAACCACTTTATATCCGTCACTAAAAAACAGGTTTAAATCATTTTCTAAGGACTTTACTAGTGTTTGGGATTGTACAACTTTTGTTTTTACCTCTTCTATATTAGAAGACTTAGAAAAAACAAACAGCGAGTATATTATGGAAAATAGAGATAAGGATAAGACTGAAATGAATAACCAAAGTAATTTAGCTTTAAATGAATTTAATTTCATAGCAATCTATTTGAAAGATATTTATCAATGATTGAGTAAAGACGTGATTATAGCAATTGGGTTATCAGTTTTTCTATAGAAACTTTATCTGCTTCTGCTTTATAATTCAACATAACTCTATGTCTTAAAATTGGAAGCGCAACTTTCTTTACATCTTCAATATCAGGACTTAGTTTCCCATTTAAAGCTGCATTGGTTTTTGCAGCGACAATTAGGTATTGAGAAGCCCTTGGACCTGCACCCCATGATAAGTACTTATTAGAAATCTCCGCTGATGTTGACCTAGTAATTCTTGTTTTTCCAACCAATCCAACTGCATATTCAATAACGTTGTCAGCAACAGGCATTTCTTTGATCACATCCTGAAATGCGATAATTTCTTCCACTTTTAAAACTTGAGAAATGGCATTTACCTTATTCCCTGTGGTTCTTTTTATTACTTCAACTTCCTCATTGAATTCTGGATAGTCTACCCAAATATTAAACATGAATCTATCCAATTGAGCCTCTGGTAAAGCATAAGTTCCCTCTTGATCAATTGGGTTTTGTGTAGCTAAAACAAAAAATGGTTTATCTAGATTAAAAGTTTGTCCACCATAAGTCACCTTTTTTTCTTGCATGGCTTCTAACAAAGCTGCCTGTGTTTTTGGTGGTGTTCTATTAATCTCATCGGCTAATACGATATTAGCGAATATTGGACCTTTCAAAAACTTCAACTCCCTATCGTTGTTCAAAATTTCTGAACCGGTAATATCTGAAGGCATTAAATCAGGAGTAAACTGTATTCTGTTAAAACGAAGTCCTAGAGATTCTGCTACTGTATTAACTAGTAAAGTTTTAGCCAGACCTGGCACTCCAATCAATAAGGCATGTCCATTACTGAAAATGCAGTTGATTATCTGATCAACAACTTCTTCCTGACCAACAATGACCTTTGCAATTTCTTTCTTTAGCTCAGATGCTTTAACTGATAACTCTTTTAACAGTTCCACTTTAGATCTAGCACTCATAACTATTGAATCCAATTTTGTATTTCCGAACAATGATATCCTTCCTTGATCTGAATATAAGTCTTTTTAATCTCTTTCTTTACCCAAGCATCTAAGGCTTTCTTTTGTTTCATTAACAAAGCTTCATCATAGATCTGCTTGTAATCCGTTTCCAAAGTTGCAGTATGAGCAGGATTTTTAGACTTAAGCGTGATAAAGTGATAGTAGCTCTTTCCATCAGGAGTCGATTCCATCATTACATCTGTATATTCTCCTACTTTAACATTCTCAATAACCTTAAACAATCTAGCATCTAAGTCAGCCAAATCAAATAATGACGTTCCCGTTTGAGGATTGATCATAACACCACTATTCCCCGATGAATTTTCGTCTTGAGAGTACAATACTGCTGCTTTATCGAAAGCCAATTTTCCTGTTGTTACTTCTTGATGAATTGAATCCAATAAGTCTTTAGCTAGTTTTTGATCCTCGTATGTAATTCTCGGAATTCTTAAGATGTGTCTAACATTAACCATTTGACCTCTCTTCTCAATCAACTGGATAACGTGAAAACCATAAGCTGACTCCACTACATCTGAAATCTCATTTTCTTTTAAGTTAAAAGCAACAGCTTCAAACTCTGGAACCAACTGACCTCTACCCACAAATCCTAACTCTCCACCTCTACGAGCAGAACCTGGATCTTGAGAATACAATAAAGCCTTTGTTTCAAACGAAGCACCATTCAATATTTCTTCTCTATACCTGTTTACTTCTGCCCTTACTCTTTCTTTTTCTGTCTTGTTTACCTCTGGGTTGATAACAATATGTCCAATCTCAACCGATTCTGAAACTAAAGGCAGTGAATCTTGAGGAAGAGACTCGTAATACTCTTTTACTTCTTCTGGTGTAATTTTAACTCCAGAAGTCACTTCTCTCCTTTTACCATCAGATATAAAAGCATTCTTCGAAACTTCTCTTAAATCATCTTTAACTTCCAAGTAGGTCTTTCCAAATTGTCTTTCTAAATCGGCCGGACTCCCTCCCATTTGAGCTAAGAAATATTGCATCTTTCTATCGACATCCTGATCAATTTGCGCATCGTTTACTTGAACCGAATCAATCTTACCGTGATGAAGCAATAAAGCTTGTAAAAGCAAACTCTCCTTTATCATTCCTCTTGTTGACTCTCCTTTTGGAAAACCTTGAGACGTTGTTTGCAGATACTGACTCTCAATTTCACTCTTCATTACTATTTCACCACCAATGACAGCAAATATTTCATCTATCACTTGTTGCGAATAGGAAACGGTTCCAAATAATATGAAAGCAAGTAGTATTAGTTTATTCATGTTCTTTTATGTTTTTCAGATTTTCATTATAAATCTGATCTTTCTTTTCCTTAATCAGTTTCAACTTTCTCTTCAACAAGATAATCTTTCTCACTTTTTCCTTTTCAAACTCAAGTGGAGACACCTCATTCTTCAACTTATAATCTTGAATCTTGATTAGGTGATAATTTACCGAATCCTCAAACTCTATAAAATTATTATACCTCAACCAAGAACTCGTTCTTTGAATCTTCAAATCGAAGGATGAAGAAAAGTCATTCCATTTATACCAAGTTGAATCAAACAATTCATAATCAGCATTCAAATCATAACAGACCTTATCTAACTTCTTCCAATCCTTCTCTTTCTTACTTTTAAAAAGCTTCTTCACCTCTCTTTTTAACTTCTTATCGGCATCCACATCCATGCTAACAAAGTGAGGCTGAACCATATAATCTAACAATAAAAAGCTAGATTTATTCTGATCATAATACGATTGAATTTCCTCTTTTGTAACAACAGTATCTAAATATTTTGAAACGATCCACTCTTCATATCTGTGCCTGATTAAAGAATGCTTGTAATCTTCAATTTGCTTATCAAAATCAAGTTCTGAACTCTGTAAGGTTTTCTGCGCACTTTCTAAAAAACTTCGGTCTCTTTTCCAGGATTTCAAATAGGTCTTAACCCATTTCAAAGAATCTTCTTTATTCTCAAATTCCGGAGATAAGGCAACTAAATCAGCTTCCGACAAGCTGTAATTCTCCGTCTGAAGTAAGTTAACCTGCTCTTCTGTTCTAGAAGTACAAGCTACCAGAAATAGCAATAACAGACAAGGAATGAATTTCATGAAGGATTATTCGAAAAGACTGTTGTAGCTTTCTTTGTTTACAGAGTAAGTATACTTTTCTCTCAATACCTTAACCCATTCTTTATCCAAATGAGTTTGGTAATCAGCTATAATCAATCCTCTAGAATCATTCAGTTTTTTAGGTCCCTTCTCTAATAACTGAGCAATGTTTACTACATATACCTTATCATTCAAGTTAACCTCTTTACTAACTCCTAATTTCCAATCAATCATTGAAAGTACTTCTTCATCTTCCCTTTCGTATACTCCGTGATCCACGCGAACTTTCAAAGCACTGTTAATATTCAATTTCTCTAATATTACCGGAACCGAAGCCTTATTTTCTAAAAGACCAATCAAGGCTTTCGCCGTTGAATCATTATCGCAAGTAAAGATCTCAGCATCTACTCTTTCTGCCCACATGTAGTCTTCTTGATTACTCTCGAAAAACTGCTCTAAACCAGTAGTATCGTTAATTGCTTTATTCCACACTTTCTGCTCCATCAAGTTGAATAAAAGAATCCCATTCTTATACTCATTCAGTAGACGTCCGTATTCAGAATACTTTGAAGCCAATTGAGTCTTCTCATAATTGAAAGTTGACTCTTCCTTCCATCTCTCATACAACTTGTATGTTACCACTTTTAAGTCACCTCTTTTACGTTTTCCGTTATACTTATCTAAGTAGCTTACAAAGTCATTAACCGTATAATTTTGTCCTGCTAAAACGAAAAGCTTCTTCTTTCCTTTTGATCCCACTTCGTGCTTCCAATCTTTTGTAAAGAACGAACTATCAACCAATGGATATACAAACTTTAAATTTTTACTTAAATCCTTGAAGTCGTATTCAGCTAATAACCTCTTATAAGTTACTTTCTTAGTCACTTTCGATCTAGAATCTTTTGAAACCTTTCTTTCAATTCTAGCTTTTGAATCCTCAAAACTTGGGTTCTCTCTCACTTCCATTCTCTTTACAATATGAAAACCGTACTCTGTTTTGAAAGGCTTCGAATAATCTCCATCCTTAGCTAATTTATAACAAACAGACTCAAAATCCTCTGGGTATGAATTTGATCTAAACCAAGGTAAAACCCCTCCTCTTTTTCTAGTCCCTGCATCATCTGAATACGTCCTAGCTAAATTTCCAAAGTCATCTCCCGCTTCTACTTTCAAATAAATCTCATTGATCAATTTCTCAGCGGTAGCAAGTCCTGCTTCATTTTGGTCTTTTGGAGTCTTCACCATAATGTGAGCTACTTTCCATTCACCAGTACTTTTTCTTTTATCCGTAACCTTAATGATGTGGTAACCAAATCTAGTTCTTACTGGATTTGAAATCTCACCTTTAGCAGTTGAGTAAGCAGCAGATTCAAACGGGTAAACCATTTTCAATGCAGAGAAAAAACCTAAATCTCCTGAATTCTTTTTCGCTGATGGATCGTTTGAATACTCTACTGCTAAAGCTTCAAAAGTCTCCCCTTTCTCTGCTCTTTGCTTCAACTTCACGATTTTGTTGTAGGCCTTTAAAGTATCTTCTGGTAATGCATCTGGAGAAACCTCAATCAAAATATGACTCGCTTTCACCTCTTCTTGCATTCTGTCGTATGCTTCTTGAATCAACTGATCAGAAACATTTTTATCGATTAAATATGATTCAGTCAACTGATCCTTGTACCCTTTATACTCCTTTAAAAAAGAAGCAACTGTATCAAGACCTAAGGACTCAGCTTCTTTAACCTTTAGTTTAAAATTGATATACAAATCAAGATATTCATCTAAATCTGCCTTTACCAAACTACTATCATCGGTTTTGTTTTTATAAAACCCATGTAGAAATTCTTCTTTTGAAATAGACTCATTGTCAATTTTAAGAATACCATTGTTTGCCAAGTCTTGTGCGTTGATAGAAACCAACAAGATGCTTAACAAACTAAAGATTATAACCTTCATACTTTTCTTTTAAAATTATCTACTGTAATTAGGAGCCTCTCTAGTGATAGACACATCATGCGGATGACTCTCTCTGATTCCAGACGCAGTTATTTTTACAAACTTCGCTTCTTTCAAAGTATCCACGTTTGGAGCTCCAACATATCCCATACCTGATCTAATTCCTCCTACAATTTGGAAAACAACTTCCTGTAAGAATCCTTTATAAGGAACACGTCCTACAATACCTTCCGGTACTAACTTTTCAGTGTCTTTTGTATCTGCTTGGAAATAACGATCCTTTGAACCAGCTTGCATTGCTTCAATTGATCCCATTCCTCTGTATGTTTTAAACTTTCTTCCTTCGAAAATTACTGTTTCTCCTGGAGACTCTTCCGTACCAGCGAACAAAGATCCTGCCATTACAGCATCAGCTCCAGCTGCTAAAGCTTTCACGAAATCACCTGAGTATTTCGTTCCACCATCAGCAATTACACCAACACCTGTTCCTTTTAAAGCTGCAGATACTTCCATTACCGCTGATAATTGAGGTACACCTACACCAGCAATAACTCTTGTTGTACAAATTGAACCTGGTCCAATTCCAACCTTTACCGCATTCGCTCCTGCATCTTTCAATGCTAAAGCTGCTTCTGGAGTAACAATGTTTCCAGCAATAATATTTAATTCTGGGTATCTACTTCTGATTTCCTTGATCTTCTCTAAGATAAACTTAGAATGAGCATGCGCTGAATCAACAACCAATGCATCAACACCTGCTTCAACTAAAGCGTCAATTCTATTGTCTGCTTTAACTCCAACGGCTGCTGCTACTCTTAATCTTCCAAATTCATCCTTACATGCGTTTGGACGTAATTTACTTTTGATTAAATCCTTGTAAGTAATTAAACCAACAAGTTTACCGTCGCTTGATACAACTGGTAATTTTTCAATCTTATGCTTTTGTAAAATTCCTTCTGCTTCTTCAAAATTAGTATCTGTACCAACAGTTACTAAATTTTCTGATGTCATTACCTCTGTAACCGGACGAGCCATGTCCTTTTCAAAACGTAAATCTCTGTTCGTTACAATTCCTTTTAAAGTCAATGAATCATCAACTACCGGAATACCTCCAATTTTATGACGAGCCATATTATCTAATGCATCTCCAACAGTAGCTGTTTCATCTAAAGTAACAGGATCAGCAATCATACCGTTCTCTGCTCTTTTCACTTTTCTTACTTCGGCGGCTTGATCCTCGATCGTCATGTTTTTATGCAAAACACCAATCCCACCTAACTGAGCAATACCAATAGCCATTCTGTGTTCAGTAACCGTATCCATGGCAGCTGAAATAATAGGCGTATTAAGCGTAATATCCTTAGTTAATTGAGTAGCAGTTTTAATGTATTCTGCTGTCGGTAAAATGTCTGAGTAAGCTGGTACTAATAATACATCGTCGTATGTTAGTCCTTCTGAGATAAATTTGTCTTGAAACTGGCTCATTGTAAATCAATTTAGTATTGAATTACACGCAAAAATACACAAAAAAAGAGGAGAAAGTCTCTAAAACAACGGATTATCTGATTAAAGAAACATGGCCTAATTTCTCAATTTGGTTACCGCCTTGTCCAATGCATTTCAAAAAGCAAACATACACTCCAGCAGGCGCTGGAGAGCCGTTTGCGTCGATTCCATCCCAAGTATCAAACGGATCCATAAAGTCTTTTACTAAATGACCAGCTCTGCTATAAATGGAAAATTGAAATTCAGCTGACTCAAATCCATGATCTCCTAATTCAAAAAGATCATTTACACCATCACCATTTGGACTAAATGCAGTAGGGAAAACAAATAACTCCGTATAACTTTCTGTACAAGACTTCAATGCCCTTGAATACGCTACACTGTCTGATTCCATTGGATGAGATTTCGCCTCTAGGATATAGCACACTGAACCGGATGAATTTTCAGAATCTACAAGCGATAAGGTATCCTCTGTTGAGCTAAATTCTATCATCGGAGTTGATTCTATAATTCCTTCT
>CBFIFL010000015.1:0-45780 GCA_965661855.1 Flavobacteriales bacterium | reverse complement strand
CTAATAAAAATCTTAGATTTACAAAACAGGGTAGACCTTCTGTTTAACATAATAAAAAGGAATGTCACCTTTTAATTAGCCAATTAAAATTCCCGTTTTGATACTGCCAAGGAAGTCTTATGGTCAGGAAGTAAAACAAGTTAATGCTGACTGTATCGTTCATGTTATGGTAAGTTAGAAACAAGAACTAGGTTTAAAAGACTTTACTGTTACGGATTTGCTCAACTCTAGTTAGTTTGTTACACGAGTTACTCGTTAATAACAAATCTGTGAAACCTGTGGAATCTGTGGACAAGAAATTAACCCGTTTAATAGTTAGTTAAGGGTGTTTATTGTTCGGGCACCCGCAAGGGGAGCCCCTACGATACTTGGTAACAAATTGTGGTGGTAGATCCTTCGTTTACTTCAGGACGCATTCACAAGAAAATCTCCCATTTCAATTAAAGCCTAAAGTTGTTTATCTTAGGAAGATAATTACACCTAACTACTATGAGATATCTATTGATACTATTAAGTCTTGTTTTATCAATTTCAGTTCAAGGCCAAGATAAAAATATGGCCGTTGAATACATGAAGAATATTGATGCTAACTATACCCAGTTATCTGTTGATATGTGGGAGTATATGAGAGCTGTAGCTCATAGCCGAAATGCAGGTAAGATTGAGAGAAAAAGAGAGGCTCTTATTTCTACGTCTAAAAATGCTTTGAATGCAGTAAAGGAAACGACTGATTATGAAGGAAGCTTGGCTTACAGGGATTCAGTTATATCATTCTTAAATATTTCATATAACGTTTTAAAAGATGATTATGGTCGATTAGTGGCCTTAGAAGATCATGCTGGGGATTCATATCAGGAAATGGAAGATTACATGACTGCTAAGGATTTTGCTTCTGAGAAACTAGAGAAAGCTTCAAGGAATCTTCTAGAAGCTCAAAAAGCATTTTGTGATAAGCATGGAATTGAATTATTACAGAACACTTCGGAAAGAGCCGAGAATCTAAAGAAAGCAGGAGAGGTGTTTGATTACTACAATCAATTTTACATGATCTTCTTTAAAAGTAATTTCCAAGAGTCAATTTTTATAAATGCGATGAAAACAAAGAATGTTGATTCGATGAAGATGGCAAAGGCTGAGTTATTTTTAATGACACAAGCGGGTATCTCGATGTTGGTTAATAAAGAAAGCTTTAATGGAGATTTATCTGTAAAATCAGCTACTGAAGAGTTATTGTTTTTCTATGAAGAGGAAGCATTGAAGCATTTTCCTGTATTGATTAAGTTTTATGAAGACAAAGCGGCTTTTGTTAAGATTAAAGAAGAAATAGAAAAAACTGCTGAAGAAGATGTGACTCAAGAAATGATTGACAAATACAATGCTGCGGGTACAGCTTTAAATCAATCAGTTGGAGATTTTAACGGGATTAATCAGACCTTAAATAATAGAAGAAATGAACTAATTAATAAATGGGACACTGTTTCTGGAGCGTTTACCGACAGAAACGTACCTAAATAGTGTTTTCTCTCAGATGAAAAACTTCCTATTAATAGCTTTTACATTGTTGTCCTTCGTTGGTATGACACAACTTGCAGTGTCAAATAATATCACGGAGCAACAATTGGTGGAAGATGTATTGGTAGGACAAGGAGTTCAGGTAAGTAATATTCAATTTACAGGATCTACGCTAAGTAGAGGGACATTCAATTCAACGAACTCTAACGTTGGAATAACTGAAGGTGTAATTTTAAGTACGGGTAGGATATTTGATGCAATAGGACCTAATAACGATCCCGGTGGATTTTCCAGTAACAATGATATGGGACAAGATGGCGATGATGACTTGGAGTTACTTCTTGGTCTTGGCGCAACAACTCTTGATGCAGCCGTTTTAGAGTTTGACTTTGTGCCCATTGAAGATTCAATCGTTTTTAATTACGTATTTGCCTCTGAAGAATATTTGGAATTTGTAAACGATGGTTATTTCGATGTTTTCGGATTCTTTCTAAGCGGACCGGGAATAAATGGACCATATAGTAATAGTGCGGTTAATGTAGCTTTAGTGCCAGGGACAAATACTCCAGTTACTATTGATAATGTTAATGATCAAGTGAATAGTGATTATTATGTGGATAATGGAGATGGAGAAACTTGGCCTCAAACTGTAAATTCAAGTATTGTTCAATATGATGGTTTAACGATTAGAATGACTGCTGTTCTTCATGTGCAAGCATGTGAAACGTATCATATCAAACTAGCCATTGCAGATGTTACGGACGGGATTTATGATTCAGCCGTCTTTTTAGAGAAAGGAAGTTTTTCTTTAGTCGAACCAATAGCAAATGCAGGTCCTGATAGAAATATATGCTCAGGTGAATCCACACCGATTGGATTCTTTCCTATTAATGATCAAACCTATTCTTGGAGTCCGCCTTTAGGCTTAAGTAATGATCAAATTGCTAACCCCATTTTAACTTTGGATAATGATGGAAACGTTTCTTATCAGCAGACTTATGAATTAACTGTTGTTAAGGAAGGGTGTTCTTCTTTTAACGAAACATATACCGATGAAATGGTGGCAACAGTTTACCCGAATCCGGTTTATGAGGTGTTCGATACAACGACTTGTAGTTTGGATACAGTAATGATTAGAGGAGATGTTCAAGCGAATCAAGTTTATAACTGGTTGCCGAGTAATGACTTATTAGATGGGAGCATAGCAGAACCAGCGTTTTATTCCGAGAATTTAAGTTCAGAAATTGAGGTTCACCAATTGACTGTTCAGTTTATAGATACTATATCCGGGTGCACAGGAGTCAATAATGCTGATATCTCGGTTTATCCGAATCCAACTTTTCAATTGGATAGTCTTTGGTACATTTGTCCGGGAAGTGATATTCAAGTGGAAGCTTTTGGCTTGGATTCCTTTTTATGGTCTCCAAATGTTTTCATTGATGATGTCAATATTGCAAATCCAACTTTGAGTCCGCCAAATAACCAATGGTATTATGCCTTAGGGATAGATAGTAATGGATGTGAAATTTTAGATTCTTTAGAGCTAATTGTTGAAGGAGAGATTCCTACCGAAGCAGGTGATTCAGCTTTTATATGCTTTGGTGACTCTGTCATTGTTGGAGGTAGTCCGAGTTCTCCAAACAGTGTAAATTATCTATGGTCTAATTCAACTTTCGTTAATGTAGATACTTTAAGTAATCCGATTGTTTTTCCGGATGTAAGTCAGTACCTATTTTTAGATACAAGTACAGATACCTGTTCAGGTCGTGATTCAGTTTATATTACGGTTAGAGATTTGCCTAATGTGCAAATGACAGAAGACTTTTTTGTTTGCCTAAATGATACAGCCAAGTTCTATGCAAGTGGAGCAGATAGTTTACTGTGGTCGTTCGGAGAAGAGTTTTTTAATGGCGTTGATTCGATCCGCTTTGTACCAGATTCTATAGTTAGGGTTTATGTATTGGGAATAGATAGTTTTCTTTGTGAAAATAGAGACACCAGTTCGGTAAGCATATGGCAATTACCTTTAGTTGATGCGGGAAGAGATACCTCTGTCTGTTTGAATGATTCGATTGAGCTACAAGGATCAGGAGAAGGTTTACCGTCGTGGTTTGTTGGCGTTGATACTGTATATATTGACTCTGTCTTTATTCTTCCTGCGGAAACATTACCTTATGTATTAAAGCGAGTTGATGCAAATGCTTGTGTGAATTCAGATACTGTAAATATTACCGTTCATCCACTACCGGTTATTAATTTAACTGCTGACACCAGTGTTTGTTATGGAACAGCTTTTAACTTATGGGCTTCAGGAGGAGAAGATTATAGGTGGTCAGTTTCTGATACTCTATTAGATAGCAATCAAATGGTAATCTTATATCCAATAAGCGATGATCGTTTTAACGTATTAGTAACGGATAGCAATGCATGTCAAAATCAAGATAGTTTGGATTTAACGGTATTACCTGAACCTTTAGCTGGAATGGATTATTCTTGGTTAGCCAGATGTGAAGGAGCAGTAGTAAGTTTAAGTTCAAACAGTAGTCAATCTGAATCTTTAACCTGGTTAATTAATGGAGTGGAAGAAAGTAACTCTAGTAATCATGAAACAATTCTAGATTTTGGAAGCGTTCACCAAGTAGTTTTAGTTGCAGAAAATGGAATTTGTAGAGATAGTATAAGTTTTGCTTTTGATCCCAATCAATTGGAAAGTAACTATGAAATTGACTACACTGAAGTGCTTACTTTTAACGGAGATGGTTATAATGATGAATTAGTTGTTCAATTGACAAATGAATTTGATGAGTGTACAAGCACAAAGGTCTTTAATAGATGGGGTACAAAAGTATACGACAGTTCAGAACACGATGGGAATTGGTACGGTTTGAATGAGTACAATGCTCAAGAAGTGAAAGAAGGAACCTACTTTTTTGTCATAGAAGTTCGCGAAGAAATCATTTATCAAGGCTACCTATCTGTTTTTAGGTAAAGTCTATCATAATAAAACTTACACCATGCATTTATCCCAAATTTTACCAGAAGTAAAAGCTTTAACTAAATCAGTTGGAGATTTTATTCGTCAAGAATCTAAAAAATTTGAATCATCAAAAATTGAGGTAAAAAGTAAGAATAGCTTGGTTTCTTATGTGGATAAGCAAGCAGAGGAAAAGTTGGTGAAAGGATTGAAAGATATTTTTCCAGAAGCTGGTTTTATAACGGAGGAAGAAACCGTTGAGCAGTCAGAAGCTGAGTTTAAATGGGTTATTGATCCTTTAGATGGGACAACCAACTTTATGCATGGAATTCCTGTTTATGCCATTTCCATTGCTTTGATCCAAAATAACATTCCGGTGTTGGGAGTGATTTATGAGATTTCTAGAGATGAGTTATTCGCTGCTGTTAGTGGTGAAGGAGCAACATTAAACGACAATAAGATTCAAGTAGCTCAAAACAAGACTTTGGAGGATTCATTGAACGCTACAGGCTTTCCTTATTACGATTATTCAAATATGTCGGGATATTTAGGAATGCTTCAAGAGTTAATGAAAGGTTCTAGAGGTATTAGAAGAATGGGTTCTGCGGCTGTGGATTTAGCTTATGTAGCATGCGGTAGATTTGATAGTTTTTTCGAATATAGTTTGAATGCATGGGATGTTGCTGCGGGGATTATAATAGTTCAAGAAGCAGGTGGTAAAGTGGTTGATTTTAAAGGTGGAGAAGATTACTTGTTTGGTAGAGAGATTGTTGCAAGCTCTTCGCTAATTCATGACGAAATGATGAGCAAAATCAAAGCTCATTTTTAGTACTTTTACATATTACATTTTGAAACATTTCAGTTAGATGAAAATATCATACAATTGGCTTAAACAGTATCTTTCAATAGATAATACTCCAGAAGAATTAGATAAAATCTTAACCGATATCGGACTTGAGGTAGAAGGTGTTGAAAAGCGTCAGTCTATCAAAGGTGGATTGGAAGGTTTAGTTATTGGAAAGGTTGTAGAGAAAGAGAAGCATCCAAATGCGGATAAATTAAGCGTTACAAAAGTAGACGTTGGTGCAGAAGAGTTGTTGCCAATCGTGTGTGGAGCTCCTAATGTTGATGCCAATCAAAAGGTGGTTGTTGCAACGGTAGGAACTACATTGTATGATGGAGAAGGTTCTTTTCAAATCAAGAAATCTAAGATTAGAGGAGAGGTTTCAATGGGAATGATATGTGCTGAAGATGAGATCGGTTTAGGACAAGGTCATTACGGAATCATGGTTTTAGAAGAAACAGCTGAGATTGGTGCAAGAGCTGCGGATTATTTCAATATTGAAACAGATTATATTTTCGAAATTGGTTTAACACCGAACAGAGCTGATGCAATGTCTCATATCGGAGTTGCTAGAGATTTGAAAGCATACTTCAATGTTCATGGTGCAAGTCATGAATTACAGTTGCCTGATTTATCAAGCTTTCCAGAGTTAAAAGAAGAGTTACCAGTTTCTATTGAGATTAAGAATAAAGAAGCGTGTCCAAGATACGCTGGTCTATATATTAAAAACGTTAAGGTTCAAGAATCACCAGATTGGTTGAAGAAGAATCTGGAGTCGATAGGACTTACCCCAAAGAATAACATTGTTGATATTACCAATTTTGTGCTTCATGAATTTGGACATCCTTTACATGCTTTTGATGCTGATGAAATTAAAGGAGGAAAGGTTTTAGTTCAGAATCTAGAGAAAGGATCTCAGTTTAAGACTCTAGATGGTGAAGAAAGAACATTACATCAAGATGATTTAATGATCTGTGACGCTAATCAGGGTATGTGTATTGCTGGTGTTTTTGGAGGAGAGCAGTCGGGAGTTAAAGAGACTACTAAGAATGTGTTCTTAGAATCTGCTTACTTCAATCCTGTTGCGGTTAGAAAAGCTTCGAAAAGACATGCATTAAAGACGGATGCTTCTTTTAGATTTGAAAGAGGTGTTGATCCAGAGGCTATAATTGATGCTATGAAAAGAGCGGCTTTGCTAATTCAAGAATTAGCTGGAGGTGAAGTTGCTTCGAAAATAGAAGATCAATATGCTGAAGCTATAGCTCCTTTTGAAGTGACTTTCGATCATCAAAAGAATAATGGCTTATTAGGAGAAGAGATTCCGGAAGACTTTGTAATAAAGCTTTTCAAAGAATTGGAAATAGATATCAAGGAGAATAAGGATGGAGTGATGACTTTATCAATCCCTTCGTATAGAGTTGATGTTCAAAGGCAAGCTGATTTATCTGAAGAGATATTGAGAATGTACGGATACAATACGATTGCTATTCCTACGGAAATCAAAAGTGCCTTAGTCACTTCAGAGTTTATTAATCCTGAAAAGATTAGAAAGATAGCTTTCGATCATTTGGCTTCTGTTGGTTTCAATGAAATAATGAATAATTCTTTATCAAATCCTAAACTTTATGCTGATAAAACAGCTGAAGAGAATATGGTAAAGATGTTGAATCCATTGTCTCAAGAGTTGGAAGTAATGCGTCCAGAAATGTTAATCGATGGATTAAAGACAATAGCTTATAATGTAAATCGTCAGACTTCAGAAATTAAGATTTTTGAAAGCGGACGTATCTATACTAAGAGAGAAGATAAATACATTGAAGACGAGAAGGTTGCTATTTGGGTTTCTGGAAAGAGAAACAAAGAAAACTGGATGAACAATAATGAAGCGGTAAGCTTTTACTATTTAAAAGGTATCGTAGAGAATTTACTAGCTCGTTTAGGTTTAAGTACGCTTAAGTATAAAGCGGTGGAAAATCCTTTTTTCTCTGATTCTCTGGAGATAAAAGTGAAGAAAAAATCGGTAGTTATTTTAGGTAAAGTTGCTAAGACAGAATTGAAGAAAGCAGATCTTGATCAAGAAACATACTATGCTGAATTGAATTGGGAGAATATTTTCAATTTAGTGAAGCAGAACAATATCACTTACAAAGCTGTTTCAAAGTATCCATCGGTAAGAAGAGATTTATCTCTACTTGTAGATAAGGAGACTAACTTCCTTGAATTAGAGAGTTTAGCGAAACAAGCAGAAAATCAATTATTGAAAGAGATTGGTTTGTTTGATGTTTATGAAGGAGATAAGCTTCCGGAAGGAAAGAAGTCTTACGCTATGTACTTTGTCCTTCAGAATGAAGAGAAAACAATGAATGATAAGGTGATTGATAAAATCATGTCAAAGATTCAAAAGACTTACGAAACGAAGTTAAACGCACAATTAAGATAATGAAGACTTTAGTCACAGGTGCAGGTGGTTTTTTAGCTGGAGAAATAGTTAAGAAATTGGCAGAAAGAGGGAAGTACGTAAAAGCAATGTACCGTTCTTCCTATGACAAAAGTTTTGATGACTCCGAGTTTATCGAGCCAGTTAAGGCTGATTTATTAGATAAGGAGTCGTTAAGAAAAGCAATAGAAGGATGTGATAAGATTTATCATGTCGCTGCTTTTTCTAGTAATTGGGCAAAGAATCCTACAATATTCTATAGAGTAAATATTGGTGGTGCTATTAATCTTTTTGATCTCGCTAAAGAGTTGGGAGTTAAAAAGATTGTGGTTACTTCAAGCGCAGGGACGTTAGGTCCTGCTCAATCACATGATGCTGATTCTTTTGCGTCAGAAGATCACTTTAGAACAATTAATTTCTTTGGAGATTATGAAAGTTCTAAGTTCATCGTTGATGAAAGAGCTCAGGCTTATGTTCGTGATGGATTGGATATAAGTATTGTTTGTCCGACCAGAATATTCGGTCCTGGTAAAAAGGATTCGAGAGGAAATATGATTGCTGGAATTGTTGAGAAATATATGAATGGTAAATGGCATTGGAAGTTAGGTAATGGAAAAGACCAAGCTTGTTATGCTTTTATTGAAGATGTGGTTCAAGGACACCTTTTAACTATGGAAAAGGGAAGACCAGGAGAAAAGTATTTAATAGGTAGTTTTAATGCAACATTCATAGGTTTTTTAAATACAGTAGGAGAGATTACAGGAAAGAAAAGAAAGTTGATTTCTATTCCTTTTCCTGTGTTAAGTTTCTTGTCGTTTACACTTGGAGCCTTGTCTAAAATATTCAAATTTGATCCTTTGCTTACTCCAGAATGGATGGTCAAATTGCAAATGAACTGGTTTGCGGATACCAGTAAAGCTCAAAAAGAATTAGGTTTTAAACCTCATACGCAAAGAGAAGCTTTAGAAAAGACGATCAATTGGTTAAAGAAATAATTATGGCATTTAGTAGAATTAATGGGATACAGCATTTAGGTGTAGGAACTGCTGATTTAGTAGGAACATGGAAGTGGTACAGAAAGCACTTCGGTTTAGATATTCCAATGTTCGATTCTGTTCAGGAAGCTCCTTTAATGGATGTTTATACCAATAACGAAACGGTAAATAAAAGAGCCGCAATGATCTTGAATATTCAAGGTGGTTGTCCGGTTGAAGTGGTAGAGTTAAGATCAAATCCTACTTCTGAAGCTAAGTTCGAAGTGCAGTTAGGAGATTTAGGGATTTTTGCTGGAAAAGTAAAAACGCCAAACTTTGATGCTGCTGCTGAGAAGATTATTGCTGCTAATGACGGAGTTTTAGGAGGAGTGGAGTCTTTACCAAATGGAGGAAAGGTGTTGAATATGAAAGATCCAAATGGACTTCATTTTCAATTAGTAGAAGGAGATCAGTTTTTCTCTGAAGGACCTCATTTAACAGGAGGAACGGCTGGATGTTTAATAGGATCATCTGATATCGAAAAGACAAAAAAATTCTACGCTGCTTTAGGTTATGATGAGGTAGTATATGAATCAGAAGGAGTGTTTGAAGACTTTAAACATTTTCCTGGAGGTGAAGGAAAGTTCAAAAGAGCTTTATTAAAGCAATCAAATCAACCCGGTGGTGGGTTTGCTAATGCAACAGGAATCACATGGATTGAGTTGGTTGAAGCTTTAGATAGAACACCGAATAAGATTTATCAAGATAGAATCTG
This sequence comes from Flavobacteriales bacterium, assembly GCA_965661855.1. Classification (GTDB taxonomy): domain Bacteria; phylum Bacteroidota; class Bacteroidia; order Flavobacteriales_C; family CBFIFL01; genus CBFIFL01. The sequence continues at coordinate 36,264 of CBFIFL010000015.1, read as the reverse complement.
GGGAGATACTGGATTTGTACATATTGGTTTTGATGTTAAAGGAATGGATCAAGTTGAAAGAAATTTATCAGCCATTGGTCATCCATTTACATGTGATTCTTCAAACGGTTTACACATGGGGAAAACTAGAGTGCACTGTACTTATGTTGAAGACCCGGATGGAACTTTAATTGAATTGATTGAAGTATATAAGATTCCATTAATGGAAAAGTGGGGCCTATTCTTAAACGTTGAGAAAAGAGATCCTTTAAAGCCATTACCAAATTGGATGTTAAAGACAATGAGATTCTCTAGAGTAAAAGATGATTACTGGGAGAAAAAGAATATTTAATTTGCTGATCAAAGGGGGATGAATCCTCAATTGGAATTAGGAAAAAAGGAGCTCAGTTTGAGCTCCTTTTTAGTATGTCTGTTTTTTTATTGTAAACTAAAGTAATATTCTCTTAACATGCTTTTACTGAGTATGATGTAGATTCAGGTGAAAATTCAAAGATGATCAAGTACTTAGTTCTTATACTGACTTTAACCTGCTTTTCTGTACAAAGCCAATTAAATATTCATCCTGATCTTATAAAGCGTCTTGACGCTTCTCTTAAACCATTTTATCATGGAGTAGCAAGTGGCGATCCAGGTCAGAATTCATTACTTATTTGGACAAAGCTAACTCTAGATAAAAGTATTGATCAAGCACAAATCAAATGGGAAGTAGCCACTGATATTGAGTTTAAAAGCATTGTGCAAAAAGGTGTAGCGACTGTTGGGGTAGAAACTGATTTTGTACTTAAAACAGAGGTGTCAAACTTAAAAGAAGGAAGAAAGTATTTCTATCGTTTTAATCACGAGAATGTTTACTCTATTATAGGAGAAGGGAAAACTCTTCCTAGTAATCCTGATAATATTCAAATTGCTTTCGGTAGCTGCAGTAACTACGAGTATGGTTTTTTCAATGCGTACCGTTTAATGGCAAACAATGAAGAAGTTGATTTGTTTGTGCATTTGGGAGACTATATATATGAGTATGAAGCAGGAGGGTATGGAGATACCAGTATGCACAGGATTAATGTTCCGGCTCATGAAATAGTTTCTTTAGATGATTATAGAACAAGATATTCTTTATATAGACTGGACCCAGACTTAAGGTTAGCTCATCAAAAGAAAACGTTTATCACTACTTGGGATGATCATGAAACAGCAGATAACTCTTATGATGGTGGAGCTAATAATCATCAAGATAGTTTAGAAGGGGATTGGTGGACAAGAAAAAATGCTGCTACTCAAGCCTATTTTGAATGGTTGCCAATAACGGATAATAAAGAAAATAGATTGTATAGATCTTTTGATTTAGGAGGGTTATTGAATCTTGTAATTCTTGATACTAGGATAGAAGGTAGGGATCTTCAAGTAGATAGTATGGAGGCCATTAATTATTTGGATAGTTCTAGAACTATTTTGGGCGAGGAGCAATACGATTGGCTTCATAACGAATTGCTAAAAGAGAATACATGGAAGATTATTGGGAATCAAGTGCCAATCGGACCGATGTTTTTTCCAGATTCAATCGCTAAAAGAAAGTACATGGATGGATGGGACGGTTATCCAGTGGAAAGAGAACGATTTCTAAATTTCGTAAAAGATTCAGTTGAAAATATGATTGTGGTTACTGGTGATTATCATCGTTCTTTTGCCTTCGAAAATGACGTTGTGGGAACAAAAGACACCTTGGATAATTCTTCTGTAGAGTTTGTGGTTACGAGTATTTCTTCTCCAAATGATGATGAATACTATTCAGATGATTTAGTGAAGCTTTACACAAATAGGAGATATTCGAATAACCCTCATTTAAAGTATAATGATAATGTTAATCACGGTTACTTTGTTTTAGATATTAGTAAAAATCAGGTTCTAGCAAGTTTTATATATGTTGATACAGTTAAAGAGTTAAGCAAGAAGAAGGGTTCTGAAGTTCAATTCCTGATCAGGTCAGGTTCGAAAGTTTTAAAGGGCTATAAATCCACTATCCAGTGGTGACAACTAATTTGTAATTGACTCTTTCTCCAGTTATTGGTGCTTTGATTCATTATACCTATCTGGATTTTAAAAGAATCATTCAGTATATATCCAAGAGATGTATAGAATCGGTTTCTGTCAAAATGCTCCAATTCAAAACCGCTTTTTAGATGTGTCATCCCGTTTATAAATAACTCATTGTAAACGGTAAAGTAAATTGCTCCTTTGTTTAGTTCTGCTTGGTTAATAGGAATAGAAACAAAGAACTTGTATCTAAGTCGGGTTCTAAATCCGATTATTTCTGTACACTTTTGCTCAAATCTAAACCTATGTTTAGTGTAGATTCTTTTTCCAAACTTCACGGGATATAAAACTTCTTGATAGATTCTGTTTTCATTAAGTCTTTTACGACTATAACCAAACGCTCCGTATTGAATGTTTCCATAACCTAGCGTAAAAAGAACCGATTCATTCTTAGGTTTAAAGGTTAAACCTCCTCTTATAATGGTTTGCTCTAAATCAGTTGTAAGATCCCAGTTTCGGATTTGAAAATCACCCTGGAAACCAAATTGACTTTCTTTGAAATCAGCCTTAACAAAGTACATTTTCCATAAGCCCATCTGATCTTGATTGATTTGACATGAACAAGACAAGGATAAAACAAGTAGAAATAGAATGCTAAAAGACTTCACAAATTATTTTATTGAGCATCAAAAGTATCATTATACTTTGAACACAGGGTGAGTCTACACTATGATGTTAAGTGTGTTTAAGCTTTCTGATGACCATATTATAAGCTCTGATGTAAGCTTATTTGAAGTTGATTCTTTCTCCAGTTATTTGTGCTTTGGTTCATTATTCCTGCTTGAACCTTTATTTTATCATTAATCTTATATCCCAATGCAGTGTAGAAACGGTTTCTGTCAAAAGTTTCTACTGAAACTCCTGTATCCAATTGTTTTTCACCGTTAACGAAGATCTCGTTATATAAAGCAAGGTAAAGGGTTCCTTTCTCCATACTAGCTTTGTTTAAGGCAATATTCAAGAATAGATTGTATCTGTAACGCGTTCTGAAACCAGCTGTTTCCGTTTCACGCTGCTCATACCTGAATCTATGATTGGTGTATACTCTTTTGCCAAATTGAACGGGAAAAAGAGCTTCTTGGTAGAATCTGTTTTCGTTGACAGTAGACTTATCCTCTCCGAAAGTTCCAGACTGAATATTTGCGTATCCTAAAGTGAAAAGAATTTTCTCACCTTTAGGCTGGTAAGTAAGCCCACTTCTTAAAAGTAGTTGCTCCAGATCTGATGCTACATTCCAATTTCTTAACTGAAAATCACCTTGAATTCCCCAAGGACTATCTTTGAACTTAGCCTTGTAAAAATACATTTCCCAAGAACCAAATTGATCTTGATTGATTTGAGAGAAGGAAAAGAATGATAAGCAGATTAAGAAAAGAATACTTGCTGATTTCATGTGTCGAGTGATTTTTGTGAATACAAATATAAAAAGCAGTTGATTTCTCATACTTTAGTTTTACAAATTTTATCAAATATCATGTTTTATGATTGTTAGTTTTTCAAAGAGTCCATTTAAAAGGTTATTCGGAATTGTATTCTGGAATAAATGGGCCCTGCTGTATTATTTAGTATGTGCTATAGTAGCTTTTGTTTTGCATACTGTTTATGGTTTTGAGGAGGTTATTCTTCCAGCTGTACCAGTTTCGGTTCTAGGGGGAGCATTAGCGATATTTCTAGGTTTTAGAAACAGTTCTGCTTATGATAGATGAGGGAGGCTAGAAAGATATGGGGAGCGTTGGTAAATAATTCTCGTTCTTTTGGAATGGAAATATTGACATACGTGAGGACTCAGCATGGTGATGAAAAACAGATGAAAGAATGGCAGGATACTGCTATAAAAAGACACATTGCTTGATGTTACGCTTTACGTTCTCATTTAAGAAAAGAGTCGTTTTGTAAGGTTTTACCTACCTATCTTTCTAAAGAGGATATGGAGGCTTTAAAAGGATCTAAGAATATACCTACTCAGCTAATGCTTCAGCAGGGTAAGGAAATTGCTCATGCTTTTGAAAAAAAACTGGATTGAGGTATTTAGGTTCAACACATTAAAGAAGTTCTATTATGATCAAGGGAAATCGGAAAGAATCAAGAATACTATTTTTCCTTTTTACTATAACTTCTTTACAAGGTTTTTCCTTCAATTGTTTACGTTCTGTTTGCCATTTGCTTTGATCGGACTTATTGATACTTACTTTATGATACCGGTAAGTGTTTTAATTTCATTTGCATTTGATATTTTAAACAAGACGGGTAAAATAACAGAAACACCATTTGAAGGTCGAGCTGCAGATACTCCACTTAGCGCGATTAGCAGAACAATAGAAATAGATTTATTACAAATGATAGGAGAAGAAGATATTCCTGAGCCACAACAAGCTGTAGAAGGTAAGTTTGGTGTTAAGTATCAACCGTAAAATAAAGGGGGCTCAACCCTAACTTGGGTTGCGTCCCCTTTATTTTAACTTATTCAATTTTGCAGTAAGAGATCTTTTAATTCCTGGAGATAAACTCTCTATATACAGTTCATCTGACATTAACTTTAAATCTTCTTTCAATTCAGGATGCTGTTTCGCAATTTCTATCATAAATAGAAAAGCAATGTATCTTACCGAAGGAATCTTTAATGTCTCCATCCAAAGCTTAGAGCATAAGTCATAAGCTTCGCCAATTTGATCTTCGTTTAAATCTAATTGCTGTAATGTTCTTAATAAGTCTCGTTGTTGTCCATCAGGTTTATCATGAACAGCATTAACTATAGCATCAAAGGAATTAGAAAGTCTTGAATCATTTTTCTTACATAGATGCGATAGCATATAAGCAGCTCTGGGTGATAAAGTATCGCTTGCTATAGCAAGCTTAAATACTTCATCAAACAGTTGATGCTTTGTTAGCTCCTCAATCAATTCATCCTTATGATAGGAGGTGAGTATGTATGCTAAACTGCTTTTATCCATGGAGGAAATATATAAAAATCAACATTACATGTATCTGATTTTTATCTTGATTTTTGATGAAGCTAGACTATCAATCTTGAAAGAGAATTCTTGTAAATCAGGTTTACTTAAACCGTCTAGATAGTAGTTCGAAAAGCCAAACCCTTCTTCTGGAATACGAATAAAGTTATAGTCCATTTCATCATTTAGATTCTCATCATCTAAAAGTGTTACTCCCCATTTGCCAAGAGGTAATGAAATACTTGTATTTATAGTGCCATTGGTCATGCCATCTTTACTAATATTGAAATTATATACAGGCTCTTCATCATCAAATTGTTCGTTGGTCTTAAATGCAGATAGAATAATATCTCCTTTTCCTGATCTGATACCGTTGATTTCAACTTTGATATTCTGTGTTGTTTTTATGGAGCTGTTTGTTCCTAGAAGTATAAGTAGGGCTAAGGATATTAGTTTCATTATGATTGTTGTAAAGTAAGAAAATCTGCCGCAATTTTATTAAAAGTATTAGGTTTTTGAAGATTAATCAAATGACCACAGTTTGGAATTATAATTAGCGTTTCATTCTTTTTGTTTTCCACGAAACTCTTAACGTCATTTAAAAACAAATGGTCTTCAGAACCTTGAATATAAAGAATTTGAACAGCGCTTATTTTCTTAAAAGACGCAAATATACTAGGAAGTTCTTTTGTCATAGAAAACCAACGTAAAAACTCTGTTTTACTAAGTTTTTTAGCTTCTTTGATAAAGCGGTTTTTGGAAGAATTATGACTTTTTTTAGGAAGGATTATTTTAGCTAAGGTTTTATACATTAACATAATTGGAAGTATCTGTTTAGTTAATCTGGTAATATATAACAGCACCATAGCTAGATTGTTAAGTCTTACTACCATGCCTCCTAAGACTACTTTGTGAACTCGTTCTGGATGAGTTGTAACTAGATTTCTGATAATCATACTTCCCATTGATATGCCGATAAAATGGGATTTTGATATTTCTTCCTTATCAAGAATGTCAATTAGGTCACGTGAAATATTATTAAAAGTATAAGGTGAGGTGTTTTGTATTCCAGCTGATTGACCATGTCCTCTTAAATCGATAAGTAAAACATTAAAATATTTTAAGAAAAAAGCTTTTTGTTTGTACCAAATAGCTGAACTTCCGCCGGCACCATGAACAAATGTTACCCAATGAGGTTTATTTTGGTTATATATTTGGTAATGAATCATACTTATAAAACAAAGCCAAAGTGGCTTAGTTTATCCAAGAAAAGACTTGGCTTTAAGTGCTTGTATCAATACAAAAACTGCTAGCCCTGCATAAAGTATAGCTAAAGATATGCTTAGTTTGGTGTCTTTAAGCACATACCAAGATAGTAGTGGTAATATTTGTAAAGCATGCATTCCAACAAAATGAGCAATTCTTAAGTCTCCATAGGAAATGCTCCAACCTAAAAAAGGAATTCCATTTCCTCCATCTGGTCCACCAATAGAATGTTGCATATTTCCTCCCATAATTCCTCCTTCAAAGGAGAAGATTACGAATAATAAAAAACCGAAGCGTATAGCCCACAAATAATAACTAGGTAGATCAGTGAAAGCGTTAAACCAGAATTTGCTTCCTATAAAAGCAATTGCTAAAGTTGCTATAACAGCTCCAAATCCCATCATACTATACATGAATGAATAAAAGGGTGAAGCGTTATTAAAGTGAGAAGCTTGCCCTCGTGCCGCTTGAATACTTATATATAGCACTTCGAAACCAAGCGTAATAATAATTATCCAGTTGGTCCAATTAATGGATTTACTCGGTTCCAAATAGGATGAATACCATCCAACCGTCCATACTAGTGCAGTAGTTGAAAGTGCAAATTTGATGGGTTTAAACCATGCATTTGTTCCTCCAAATTCGATTGGTTTAACTAAGCTTAAAGCGATCATGAAAATTCCGGCGAAAAGGTTGATTAGTCCAAACCAAAACAGGAGAGTGTTTCTATCTTTTAATGATTGAAAGATTTCCATGTTTTTTTGTTTTCAATATAATTCATGGAATTGATTAAGTGGACGTTGGGTTTGCTGAAGTGTTCTATTTAATACTTGAGTTGGGAGAAAATAAAAAGGGGACGCAACCCTAGTTAGGGTTGCGTCCCCTTTTTATTATGGTTTTACATCAGTAAATAAGCTAATTAATAACTTAATGCAGATCCTTCGGCGATGCAAAGGATAAATTCGCTCTAATCCCTGACTTTGCAGTCAGGGCAAGGCTCATTTACATATTTCTTCTGTATTGACCACCAACCTCAAATAATGCATCAGTGATTTCACCAAGAGTGGCATACTTCGATGCTTCCATTAATTCTTCAAAGATATTTTTGTTGCTGATTGCGGCCATTTGAACCTTCTTAATTTCTTCAGAAGCTTTACTTCCGTAGTTAGATTTTAGATTCTCTACTGTTTTAATCTGAGCTTGTTTCTCTTCTTCCGTAGCTCTGATAACTTCAGATGGAACAATTGTAGGTGATCCTTGAGATGAAAGGAAAGTGTTAACTCCAATAATCGGGAATTCACCAGTATGCTTTAATGTTTCATAGTATAACGATTCCTCTTGAATCTTTGAACGTTGATACATGGTTTCCATAGCTCCTAAAACACCACCTCTTTCAGTTATTCTGTCAAATTCACTTAATACTGCTTCTTCCACTAAATTTGTTAGCTCTTCAATAATGAATGCACCTTGTAATGGGTTTTCATTTTTAGCTAAGCCTAACTCTTTGTTGATGATTAATTGAATAGCCATTGCACGTCTTACCGAGTTTTCAGTAGGAGTGGTAATTGCTTCATCGTAAGCGTTGGTATGTAAAGAGTTGCAGTTATCGTATATCGCGTATAAGGCTTGAAGTGTTGTTCTTATATCATTAAAGTCAATCTCTTGAGCGTGTAAAGATCTACCTGATGTTTGAATATGGTATTTCAACATTTGAGCTCTAGGGTTAGCACCGTACTTCATTTTTAACGCCTTAGACCAAATTCTTCTTGCAACTCTACCGATCACAGCGTACTCTGGATCAATTCCGTTTGAGAAGAAGAATGAAAGGTTAGGTCCAAATTTGTTGATGTCCATTCCACGGCTTAAGTAATACTCAACATAGGTGAATCCATTTGCCAATGTAAATGCCAATTGAGAAATTGGATTAGCACCAGCTTCTGCGATATGGTAACCTGAGATTGAAACAGAGTAGAAGTTTCTAACTCCATTATCAATAAAGTACTCTTGAACGTCACCCATTAATCTTAAGGCAAACTCAGTAGAGAAAATACAAGTGTTTTGTGCTTGATCTTCTTTCAGAATATCAGCTTGAACAGTTCCTCTAATTTTAGTCTGAGTTTCTACTTTAATTTTGTTGTATACATCTGCTGGTAAAACCTGATCACCAGTTAAACCTAACAACATCAATCCAAGACCATTATTTCCTTCCGGTAATTCTCCTTCGTAGCTAGGACGAACTTTACCTTCAAATAGCTTTGCAATTTTTGCTTCTACTTCTTTTTCTAAACCATTTTCTTTGATGTAGATTTCACATTGCTGATCGATTGCAGCATTAATGAAGTATCCCAATAACATTGGAGCCGGACCATTGATGGTCATTGAAACCGATGTTTTTGGATCAGCTAAATCAAATCCAGAATAAAGTTTCTTTGCATCATCTAAACAACATACAGAAACTCCTGCATTACCAATTTTACCGTAAATATCAGGTCTGTGGTCAGGGTTATTTCCATAAAGTGTGACAGAATCAAATGCCGTTGATAAACGTTTCGCTGGCATTCCCAATGAAACATAATGGAATCTTCTGTTTGTTCTTTCTGGTCCACCTTCTCCTGCAAACATTCTTGTAGGGTCTTCGCCTTCTCTTTTAAAAGGGAATAAACCAGATGTATAAGGGAATTCACCAGGAACATTCTCCTGTAAAGACCATCTTAAAACATCTCCCCAAGCTTGATACTTAGGTAATGCGATTTTTGGAATTTGAAGATGTGAAAGTGATTCCGTATGTGTCTTTATGCTTAATTCTTTGTCTCTTACTTTGAACTTGTAAACTGGGTTTTGGTACAATGCTTTTTTAGCATTCCACTCCTCAATAATTTTCCAGTTTTTAGGATCGAAATCCAGTTTGATTGTCTCTAAGGACTCTTGAAGTCCTTTGATTAATCTGTCTTTGTCTTCAATATCACTAGCTTCTAACGTTTTGATTGATGAATCTAAACCATAAAGTTTGTCAGCGATTTCAACTTGCTTATTTACCCATTCGTCATAAGCTCTGTTGTTATCCGAAATTTCAGATAAGTAACGTGTTCTTTTTGGAGGGATAACGAAGATCTTCTCCGACATCTCATCCGTTACTTCAAAATCAGATTTTAGGTTAGCACCAGTCTTTTCAACCAATTTATCCATGATTGCTTTGTAAAGCGAATTCATTCCAGGATCATTGAATTGAGAAGCAATTGTACCGAATACTGGCATTTCTTCAGGATTCGTCTCCCAAAGATTATGGTTTCTTTGGTATTGCTTTTTTACATCTCTAACAGCATCTTGAGCTCCACGTTTGTCAAACTTGTTAATGGCAATTAAATCAGCAAAGTCTAACATGTCAATCTTCTCTAACTGTGTAGCAGCTCCATATTCTGGAGTCATTACGTAAAGGGAAGTGTTTGAATGCTCTATGATTTCTGTATCAGACTGACCGATACCAGAAGTTTCTAATATGATTAAATCAAAGTTGGCAGCTTTTAAAATGTTTAAAGCTTCATTTACATGCTTTGAAAGTGCAAGGTTAGATTGACGAGTAGCTAAAGATCTCATGTAAACACGAGGATTTTTAATAGCATTCATTCTAATTCTATCACCTAATAATGCTCCACCTGTTTTTCTTTTAGATGGATCCACTGAAACAACAGCGATTTGCTTGTCTTTAAAGTCAATAGTAAAACGACGAATAAGTTCATCCACTAAAGAAGATTTACCAGCACCTCCTGTACCAGTAATTCCTAAAACTGGTGTAGAAGAAGCTTTTGCTAATTCTCCAACTGATTTTAAAACGTCAACGTTTTCATCAGGATGATTTTCAGCAGAAGAAATCAATTGAGCAATTGCTTTGATGTCTTTGTTTTCTACTTTATTCAAATCATGATTAATATCTTTTCCAGTAGGGAAGTCGCACTTCTCTAAAAGATCATTGATCATTCCTTGTAATCCCATTTCTCTACCATCATCTGGATGATAGACTTTAGTAATACCGTAATCTTGTAATTCCTTAATCTCATCAGGAAGAATAGTTCCTCCACCGCCACCAAATACTCTGATTTGAGAAGCTCCTTTCTCTTTTAATAAATCAAACATGTATTTGAAGTACTCATTGTGTCCACCCTGATAAGATGTCATTGCGATAGCATTTGCATCTTCTTGGATCGCACAGTTAACCACTTCTTCAACAGATCTATCATGACCTAAATGAATTACTTCAGCCCCAGAGGATTGAATAATTCTTCTCATTACATTGATCGCTGCATCATGACCATCGAAAAGCGATGCTGCAGTTACAATTCTGATTTTATTTTTAGCTTGATATATAGTTGGAGTATTCATAGAAAAACCGTCGTTTTTGTGTGAGTTCTAAGGTACTTAAAAACGAAGGTTCTACAAAAGGTATAATGTGCAGATTTGCCCTATTTAGGAAAGTCTTAAATATAGCTTATAATTTATCTAAACTAAATTTATCGAGAAGTTGCATAACTAAAGACTCTTGGCTAGTTTTTACGGGAATGATTCCTCTTAGCGCGTTTGTTAAGAATATTTCATCAGCTTCCTTGAAGTCACTTATGCTTAGTGGTTTTACTTTTACAAATTTTTGACCAGTCATTAATCTCCTGAAACAACCGCCTACAATATTGTTTGATAAAGGAGGAGTATAAACCATGTCGTTTTTCAATAAGAAGATATTCGTGAAAGATCCTTCCAATAATTGACCCTCTTTATCAGTTAAAATAACCTCATTAAGATTGTTGTCTTTAGCCCATTCAAAAGCCTTATGATATGTTGATCTTTCTTGCTTTTTTAAATTGTATTGATTTTCCAGAGATTCGATTTCAAAAAAATCAACTAAAAAACGTTCTGATTTTACTTCGTATTTGCAAAATCGAAGTTCAACTTGGACTTCTTTATTGACTACGTAGTAATCAATTCTAACTCGTAATGTGTTGTTCAGTTGCTTTAATCTACTTTCGATAGGAGATATGATGTCAACGGGTAAAGTGTTTTTACGGAAAAGGCTTTTAGCAACCCTTTCTAGGTGATAAGGCTTTAACGGGAACCGATCGCCATTAAAATATAAGGTCTCAAAAAAACCGTCATGATTTTTTAGCTCATCAGCTTGTATGACTTCGTTATCCTTATCTAGACTGAAATACATCTTCAACTAATTCAATAATATTATTAGGTAGGTGATTGGCGGTAATCTTAATCCCTTGAACTCCAGCTTGATTGGCGGCATCAATATCTCTATCACTGTCACCTATGATTACACAGTTTTCAGACTTTAAATTGTGTTGATGTAAAGCTTTTTCAATCATCAATGGTTTCGGTTTTCTACAATAACAGCTTTCTATTTCACTGTGATGCGGACAATAGTAAACATCGGTAATAGAAACTCCGGACTCACTTAGTTGATCAATAATATGCTGGTGAAGAACGGCTACATCCTTGTGTCCGTATCTGTTCTTCGCTATTCCACCTTGATTAGTAATAATGATGATAGGGTATCCTTTATTGGTCCATTCGATACAAGCATCAATGATTCCATCCACAAAAGAGAAATCCTCTATTCGGAAAGTGTAATCACCTCTTTCGAAGTTGATAACACCATCCCTATCAAGAAATATAGCCTGCGACATAATCGATTACTTGATTAATAAAGATGACAAATAATTTCGGTTGAATTACAATCGGAAATACAAAGCCGAATACGGCTCCCCAAAAGTGAGCGTCATGACCTACGTTGTCCAGCTTCTTTTTGGATGCGTAATTGGAGTAAAGTAAATAGGCTGTTCCAAATAAGACAGCAGGGAAGTCAAAAGGGATGAAAATAAACCTTAACGGTGCCATTGGGTTAAATAGTATCATACTAAAAACAACTGCCGAAGTAGCCCCTGATGCACCAAGTGCATTGTAGTAATGATTGTCTTTATGTCTGTACATGCTATACAAAGAAGAAGCTCCTAAGGAAAGAATGTACATGAGTAAAAAGGTGAATTGACCACCAGGCATAAAAGCACTGTAGTATGCTTCAGTTATTTGACCGAAAGCATAAAGTACATACATATTAATAATTAAATGTCCCCAGTCTCCGTGTAATAAACCTGCCGAAAACAGTCTGTAGTATTCTTTTCGATGGTAAGTCGAAGAAGCATTGAAAATAAGTTTGTTAACGATGTCAGGACGACTAAATGCGCTTATTGATACAAGGCAAGTGATTGCTATTATGACATATGTAAATTGAATTTCCATCTTATAAAGTTAGTGGTTTAATCAGGAAGTCAATTTAAATATGGAGCAAAAAAAAGCTGTCTTTTCAGACAGCCTCCATAGCATTGTTTAAAATTGGACTAAGCCAATACTTTACCGAATTGCATTTCTTTCCATTCTTCAAATGTTGGAAGTAATACGAAATTCATAAAGCTTAATGGATCTTCGTTTCTGTTTCCATTTGCTCCAGAGGTTAAATCTTCAATGTACTGATTGTACTCATTTAATAAGTTTTCTCTCATATTTAGTTTATTTATTACACTGTAAACTAACAACAGCAGTATAAGATAGATATTAGAGGAATCTTATTGAATTGTTAAGAGATTTTAAGCTGAGTAACGATACTGTTAACACAGGTTTTTATATCAATAGGTTTAGCAATGTAATCAACCATTCCAGCATTAAGATACTCTTCACGGTTCCCTTCCATTGCATTAGCGGTTAAAGCAATCATTGGTGGAGGGGAAATACTCTAATATTTTTTTTGTAGTTGTTACACCATCCATTTCTGGAATTTGAATATCCATGAATATTAGATCAATAAATGCTCTTTTTTCTTTTAAGAAATCTAAACAGTTGAACCCGCTTTCTACTGTATGTACTTTTAGACCAAGTTTGGTAAATATTAAATTGGCAACTTGAAGATTAATCTTTTTATCATCAACGACTAAAATCTCAACTATAACCATTAGTTATTGAAACATCAAAGCCTGGAATGTCAGAAAGTAATTCATCAATAGAGGTATAGCCTCTTTGGATAATATCTTCTTTAGTTATAACATTCATTGAAGCTGGTGCAGTAAGGTAGTTTTCATTCAATCCAGAAGCCGATTCAACTTCCGTACTAAATAGATCATCGCAACTTGGACTATCTTCTTGAGATTGCAGGCTAACACTTGTAGCTAATGTTAATGCTAGGATGTGTTTGATATTCATAACATTATATTTGGGCTTTTACTACCAAAGTACCATGGATTTGTTTCATATTAATAAACTCAACGTTATTGCACGTTTCGGTGTTGATAACATCTTGATTTATAGTGTCTGGGACCTGATCAATTGAGTATTTTTATATTGGAATACTAGACTTTATTGGTAAATGGCAAAATATACTGAGGATAATATACGATCGTTAGACTGGAAAGAGCATATTCGAATGCGTCCAGGGATGTATATCGGGAAGCTTGGAGATGGATCATCGCCGGATGATGGAATCTATATTTTATTGAAGGAACTTTTAGATAATAGTATCGATGAGTTTGTGATGGGATATGGTAAGACCATTGAGGTGAAAATCAAGGATAAAAGGGTTGTTACGAGAGATTATGGTAGAGGGATTCCTTTAGGAAAGGTTAATGATTGTGTTTCTAAAATTAATACCGGTGGTAAGTATGATACCAGAGCCTTTAAAAAGTCTGTAGGTCTTAATGGTGTCGGTACAAAGGCAGTTAATGCCTTATCAGAGTATTTCATGGTTGAATCGGTTAGAGACGATCAAGAGAAAATGTCTGAATTCAGTAAAGGTGAATTAACCACTGATGATAAGATTATTAAGTCTACTAAAAGAAAAGGGACCAAGTTTGTTTTTGTTCCTGATGAAGCTATTTTCAAGGATTATAAGTTTAGAGCTCAGCATGTTGAAAAGCTACTTTGGAATTACGCTTATTTGAACAAGGGTCTTACCATAAATTTTAACGGACAAAAAATCACTTCTGAAAATGGTCTTAAAGATCTATTAGAAAACAATATTTCAGAAGAAGTAAAGTATCCAATTATCCACTTAAGTGGAGATGATATTGAGGTAGCCATTACTCATATCAATAACAAATATGGCGAGGAGTATTATACGTTCGTAAACGGTCAATATACAACTCAAGGAGGTACGCATAAAGGAGCTTTTAGAGAAGCTTATGTTAAAACGATAAAAGAATTTTACGGAAAAGATTTTGATTCTCAAGATGTTCGATCTTCCATAGTTGCAGCGGTAGCTGTAAAGGTTATTGAACCCGTGTTTGAGTCTCAAACGAAAACCAAATTAGGATCAACGGAGATTGAGCCAGATGGTAAATCAATGAAGGCTTTCGTCAATGACTTCCTGAAGAAAGAATTAGATAATTACTTGCACAAAAATCCGGAGACCGCAGAGATCTTATTGAGAAAGATCATGCAGTCAGAGAAGGAGAGAAAGGAATTATCAGGTGTAAGAAAGCTAGCTCGAGAAAGAGCAAAGAAAGCGAGTCTGCACAATAAAAAACTGAGAGATTGTAAAATCCATTATAACAGTAATAACGAAAGAGCAAACGAAACAACCTTGTTTATTACCGAGGGAGATTCTGCGTCTGGATCTATTACCAAGTCTAGAGATGTAAAGACACAGGCTGTTTTTTCATTAAGAGGTAAACCATTGAACAGTTTTGGTCTTACCAAGAAAATCGTTTACGAAAACGAAGAGTTTAACTTACTTCAAGCAGCCTTGAATATCGAGGAAAGCTATGATGATTTGAGATATAAAAATATTGTAGTCGCAACTGATGCCGATGTCGATGGAATGCATATTCGACTGCTACTAGTAACCTTCTTTTTACAGTTTTTTCCAGAATTGATTAAAGACAATCACGTATTCATTCTTCAAACTCCTT
The DNA here is from genome assembly GCA_965661855.1 of Flavobacteriales bacterium. GTDB lineage: Bacteria > Bacteroidota > Bacteroidia > Flavobacteriales_C > CBFIFL01 > CBFIFL01. The sequence goes on along the minus strand of CBFIFL010000015.1, from coordinate 21,005 downwards.
TATTCAGAGTGAGAAATAAGAAAGAAACCAGGTATTGTTATTCTGAAGAGGAAAGAGTAGCTGCGATTAATGAAATAAAGAATCCTGAGATAACACGATTTAAAGGACTTGGGGAGATTTCTCCAGATGAGTTTAAGCATTTTATTGGAGAAGATATTCGTTTAGATCCTGTGCAAATGGGAACGGATACAAAAATTAGTGAGCTGTTGTCTTATTATATGGGAAAGAATACTCCTGACAGACAGAAGTTTATTATTGACAATTTGAAAGTTGAAGATCAAGATATTTAATCGAAATGAGCAAAGAAGATTTAAATAAAGACGCTGAAGATTTCGAAGGAAATGACGATGGTATGCAGAACGATGATCTGGATGGTACCGATGGGACAGATATGGGGGATGTGATTCCTGTTCAAGGAATGTACAAAGATTGGTTCTTAGATTATGCATCATACGTAATATTAGAGCGTGCTGTTCCGAATTTGAACGACGGTTTAAAACCAGTTCAACGAAGAATTCTTCACTCAATGAAAGAGTTAGAAGATGGTCGTTACAATAAAGTTGCCAACGTAATTGGTAACACGATGAAGTATCATCCTCACGGAGATGCTTCTATTGGTGATGCAATGGTTCAAATCGGACAAAAGGAGTTGTTACTGGATATGCAGGGAAACTGGGGTAACAACCTTACAGGAGATGGAGCTGCAGCACCTAGATATATTGAATCTCGTTTAACAAAGTTTGCTTTAGAGGTGATTTATTCGCCAAAAGTAACGGAATGGACGAAGTCATATGATGGACGAAACAATGAGCCAGTAACATTACCGGTTAAATTTCCTTTACTCTTAGCTCAAGGAGCAGAAGGGATTGCGGTAGGAATGGCGTGTAAGATTCTTCCACACAACTTTATTGAATTAATTGATGCTTCAGTTCAAGCCTTAAAAGGTAAAAAGACAAACATATTACCTGATTTTCATACAGGTGGATATGCTGACTTTTCTAACTATAATGATGGATTAAGAGGAGGGAAGGTAAAAGTAAGAGCGAAGATTAATAAAGTAGATAATAAGACTTTAGTTATTACTGATCTTCCGTTTGGATGTACTACTACATCGTTGATCGATTCCATCATTAAAGCCAATGAAAAAGGAAAGATTAAGATTAAAAAAGTTGAAGACAATACAGCTGATATTGTGGAGATTATGGTGCATTTAGCTCCTAAGGTTTCTCCTGATAAAATGATAGATGCCTTGTATGCATTCACTGCTTGTGAATCTTCAATTTCTCCTAATGCTTCTGTAATTGTTGGTGATAAACCAATGTTTATTGGGGTTAATGAGATGTTAAAGCATTCTGCTCTACAGACAAAAGATTTGATTTATAAAGAGCTTGAAATCAAGCTGAATGAATTACAAGAACAATGGCATTTTGCTTCTTTAGAGAAAATATTCATTGAAAATAGAATCTATAGAGACATTGAAGAGTGTGAAACTTGGGAAAGTGTAATCGAAACGATTGATAAAGGATTAAAACCATTCACCAAACATCTTTTAAGAGCAGTTACTGAAGAGGATATTGTTCGACTTACAGAAATCAAAATTAAGCGTATATCTAAGTTTGATACGTTTAAATCTGATGAAGTTCTGGCTCGTTTAGAAGGGGATATTGCAAAGGTTAAAGAAAACATGGAGAACATTACTGAGTTCACCATAGATTACTTTAAAAACTTAAAAAAGAAATACGGAGAAGGAAAAGAACGTAAAACGGAGATTAAAACGTTCGAAAAGCTTGATGCTGCTAAGGTTGTTGTAAACAATCAGAAATTATACGTGAATCGTGAAGAAGGTTTTGCTGGTTACGGAATGAAGAAGGACGAGTTCGTTTGTGATTGTTCTGACATTGATGATGTAATCGTAATCATGGCAAATGGTAAAATGATGGTTTCTAAAATTGCTTCCAAGGCTTTTTTCGGAAAAGACATTATTCATATTGCCATTTGGAAACGAGGGGATGAACGAACGACTTATAACCTTATCTATCGTGATGGAGCGGAAGGTAATGTGATGGTTAAACGTTTCAATGTTCAGTCCATTACTAGGGAGAAAGAATACGACCTTGGAAAAGGAACGCCAAATACGAAATTGTTATACTTTACAGCGAATCCGAACGGGGAAGCTGAAGTGGTTCATGTTACACTTAAAGCATCTGCAAAGACACGAAAGCTTGGGTTTGACTATGATTTCTCCAAATTGGATATCAAAGGTAGAGCTACAAAAGGAAATATACTTTCAAAGTATCCGGTATCAAAAGTGGTGTTGAAAGAAGAAGGAGTATCTACCTTAGACGCTCAAAAGATTTGGTTTGACGATACTGTTCAAAGGTTGAATACTGATGAAAGAGGAACATTACTAGGAGAGTTTTCGGGAGATGATAAGATTCTAACCGTTGCTCAAAATGGGACTTATAAATTATACTCTTATAACTTACTAAATCACTTTGAAGAGGATTTGGTATTGATGGAGAAGTGGAATGAAAATAAACCACTATCTGCAGTTTATTGGGATGGAAATAAAAAGCAGTTTAACATTAAACGTTTCTTAATTGAAAAGTCTACAAAGGCGGTTAATTTTATTGGAGAAGATGAAGCGAATCATTTAGAAGTAGTTTCGTATGATTGGAAGCCTGTGATGGAAATTCAATTCAGAAAGAAGAAAGGTGAAGAGGTAGCTGAACAGGAGCAAATTAATGTTGAAGAATTTATTTCAGTTAAAGGATACAAGGCTATTGGAAATAGATTGACAAGTAAAACGGTTAATCAAATCAATTTACTAGATCCTTTGCCTTTTGAGGAAGTTCAAGATGAGCAAGCTAATGAGGAAGAAGATAATTCTGAAGATCAGCCAAGTTTGTTTTAATCACTTTACACTAGGTTAAATTTACTTTAATGAGAATTGATAAGTTCATTTGGGCGGTTCGTTTAGCAAAGACAAGAAGCATTGCTGCAAAGAGATGCACTAATGGATTAGTCATGCTTAATGATCAATTGTCAAAACCCTCCAAAATAATAATGGAAGGGGATGAAATTGCTATTAGAGTGAATCCTATTTGGAAAACCTACAAGGTGATCGGAATACCAAAGTCTAGAGTTGGAGCTAAATTAGTAGCTGATCTTATAATTGAAACTACTCCAGAATCAGACTTAAAGCAATTAGAAAGCATCGAGAAAGTAAATCGTTACAATAAAGTCTTAGGAATAAAAGGAAGACCAACTAAAAGAGATCGTAGAGATCTGGATGAGTTTTGGAATGATTAAAAAAGGACTTGATTGTATCAATTAAATCAAACACGCCCCTTAGCTATCAAAAAAGTCTTCTTTATGTACTCAAATAGTATTTAAAAAACAAATGTATTAGTTGCCAATAAGCGTGTTCTTTTACTTTAAAATGGCTAATTTTGTCCACCGAATTTTGATAAATGAGCACAGAAATAGTAGAGAAAAAAGTTTATAATTTATACCCTTATCAAAGGGAATTGATTGATAAACTGTTTGTTACAATTGATAATACGGAAGAGGATAACAATATTCTATTTCAGCTGCCAACTGGTGGTGGTAAGACAATTATCTTCTCTGAAATCGCAAAACGTTTTATTGAGGAAAAGAAAAAGAAAGTATTGATTCTTACACATAGAATTGAACTTTCTAAGCAAACCTCTGAATCATTAGCTTCATGTGGAGTTGATAACTTCGTTATTTCTAGTCAAATTAGAGAGGATGAGCAGTTAAAGGAAAGTAACTGTTACGTTGCAATGGTTGAGACGCTAAACAACCGATTAAGTGATGATGAAGAGTATATTGATAATGTAGGTTTAGTAATTGTCGATGAAGCGCATTATAACTCATTCAGAAAGATTTTCAATTTTTATAAAGGAGTAAACATCTTAGGAGTTACGGCTACTCCGTTAAGTTCTAACGTTAATCTTCCTTTACATGAAAACTACAATCAGTTACTGGTAGGAAATTCAATCTCAGATTTGATTAGTAGTCAGTATTTATGTGAGGCTTCTACTTTTTCATATGATGTAAGTTTAAAGACCTTAAAAGTTGGTGTAAGTGGTGATTTCACTGTTGCGTCTTCAGATAAGCTTTACGGACAATTCATGATGTTGGAGAAACTAGTGAATGCTTATGAAGAGAAGTCTAAGAACAAAAAGACATTGATTTTCAATTCGGGAATTAGAACTTCCTTAGAAGTTTACAATTACTTTAAAGAAGAAGGTTATACCAATATTAAACACTTAGATTCAACGTTTAGTGAAAAGGATAGAAAGGATATATTACTTTGGTTTAGAAATACTCCAAATGCTATTCTTACATCTGTAGGGATCTTGACTACCGGGTTTGATGAACCGAGTGTAGAAACAATTATATTAAACAGAGCAACGAGATCATTAACCTTATATCACCAGATGTGTGGTCGTGGTTCTCGTGTAACGCCAATTAAGAAGACGTTTACGATTATCGATTTAGGTAATAATGCTCAACGTTTTGGGTTATGGCAGGAGAAGATCGACTGGCAGAACGTATTTAACTTCCCAACGAGATTCTTAGAGGGGATTTATAATAGAGAGCAAGAGTTAACGTTACATCAACCTTATATCGTATCAGATAATTTAAAAGTGAAGTTTGAAAACACAGACTTTGAGGAGAATACTTTTGATATGAAGGATATACACAAGTATTGTTTAGACAATGACTTGAAGCCAAGTAAGGCAATTGATTTTTCGATGGAAGATCACTTAGCTATGATTTTGGATAACGCTAACGATTACTGGGATGGAAGAGATCTACAGAAATTGTTAGAAGAGGATATCAGGTATAGAATTAAGCAGTACACAATGTGTATTGCTAAATCAACTAGAAGCTACGAAGACTGGGTCTTTGAAAAATATAGCAGACAATTACAACAAATGTTGAGGTCTAAGCTACCAATGGAATAAACAAAAAATGCCAACTTTTAAAGTTGGCATTTTTTGTTTTACTGTGATGTAATGAGGTTTAATTTAAGAGATTGTTTGAGACTTTATGTAGTTTTTTAACCACAGATTTCACAGATTACACGGATTTTTTTTAATGAGTATCCTAGGGGCTCCCCCTGCGGGTGCCAGAACAATTATTGTTCAAAGCATGTTCTTATTCAATTAAAAGCGTGTTATTTTTGTCCACAGATTTCACAGATTTGTTCTTTAACGAGTATCGTAGGGATTACCTCTGCGGGTGCCCGAATACTTATTAATCAGAACAGGTTCTTATTTAAATAAAAGCGTGTTCTTTCTTGTCCACAAATTTCACAGATTTTTATAGTAGATCCTTTGGCTGAGCTCAGGACACATATAATTTTTGATTTGAATAAAACCGCATCGCGGTTTATATAATGGTAGTAGAACCAGTACCTCACGTCTTGATCCGCATCGTGGATCACATAGCTTTTCATCTCTAGTGTCCTGAGCCCAGTCGAAGGATCTCATAGTAACAATTAGATATTATAAGCACTAAAACACAAAACCTATAAAAAGCAAAATCCCCGAAGAAATTTGATACTCTCCGAGGACTTCTATTCCCACAGCCATATGGGTGTATTTTAAACTTGCATCTAAGTGCAAAAAAAAGCCTCACCAAAAGTGAAGCTTCTTAAGCGGTCCGGACGGGATTCGAACCCGCGACCCCATGCGTGACAGGCATGTATTCTAACCAGCTGAACTACCGGACCGTTTTGCATTTTGTAAGAACGTTCTTGCGTAATGCGAGTGCAAATATACAGAGCTTTTTCAATTCTACAAAGCATTTTGACTTAAAATTTAATTATTTCTTCATTTGCTTTTTATCTATCAGATTATCAGGAGATTATTTTTTATCCTTCTTAAATGTTTTTTTTAAATGTACCTTCAGATCATGAAGATGTCTTTTCAGTTAATAGATTTTTTGAATCCCTCAGAGTTGTTTCTGGCCATATTTGCTTTGGTTGTTTGTGGTATTTTAATTTTCATTAATCTTCGAAAAAGAAGAGAATTAATAAAAAGTATCAGACCTTACTTTTCAGGAAATACTAATAAAAAGACCTTGATTCAAATGTTGTCTCATTTTCAAGAGCTTCAGCAAGGGTATAGGAAGTCCATTAATAGACAGCTTTTAATATTCTATGGATTACACTTATTGTTCTATTTTATGTTTCTATATGGTTATTATAGAATCGGTGCTGTATTAACTGGCTTATTAGAATTTACGCTAGCCTTTGTAGTGGTGAATTTGATTTATAAGAGAAAGATTAGCTAACTTAAAGAAGTGAAAAGGATTCTGATCATCATATGTTTGCCTCTGCTACTTATGCTTACGTCTAGTAAACCTTTACCTAGGAGTGTGATGTACACCTATGGGTTTAAGTTATATGATAGTATTAGGGAGATTAAGGGAAGTAACAGTAAGTTCAAGGTAGAATACGATAACCAAAAGATATACTACAAGCATTACCCTACGAACGGAGTTAAGGAAGGAGATCACATTTGCTTTTATTCTTGGTTAATGTATTCCTATGATAAGGACTTCATAAGAAGAAAACAGGATATTCATATCATCAAATTAGGAGAGAAAGCAGAGTTTAACGATACGATGTTTGTTCGAATTAACTTTTCTACGGAAAATATGAATTATGGTATTGCTGAATACTACTTTGACCTAGATTCTATTTTATTCATACCGGATCATTTTATTTTAAACGAACCGGCAGGAATAAAATATTTTGAAAGTATGCGCTGGTAGCTTAGAAAGAGATAAATGCTCTTTTACCACATCTTGAGCTAACGAAATACCCTAAATCATAATTAACTTCTAAAGTCAACATAATTGATAACGGATTGGTTGGCTTGTATTCTAAGTAAGCTATTTCTGGATTGTATCCATACTTAATAGGATAGTAGTTGATTCCATCTTTCCCACCAGCTTCAGAGATAACATCACTGAAGGTATAGCCGAATCTAAATCCTAATGAAGTAAACATGTTGTTCGTGCTGAATACATGCGCACCGAAACCAAAAATAGCGGTGTTAAACTTCTCTTCGTAAAAGTCTAAAGGGTCGTCACTTCCAAAAGTGATGTCTCCACCTTGAATGGCAGATTTAATTTTTCCGAAAGACATACCTAACTCAATGTAGCTTCCTTCATCAGAGTGATATTTATAGAGTACTGGTATTTCAAACGATTTAAATCCTTGTTCGATTAAAAGAGGGCCTACAGCTGTTTCATAGCTTACACCATGATTGTACTTTGCACTAAGGAATTCGACATTGATACCATTGTTCATTCCAAAGTAAACACCAACTTTTCCGCCGCCGAAATTACCCATTCCAATCTGGGGAGTTGCATCTCTATCATCCCACGTATTCATATTCATAAGAGCAGTTGTTCCAACACCTCCTCTAAGTCCTAAATCAAACCATACCTGTCCTTTTGCAATAAGTCCACTAAATAGAGCGCTTACCACGATAATTGCTGAATAAAATCTCATATATTTGATGTTTGAGGGCATACGTAGAAAAGTACCTCATAGTTCTAAAATAAAATACATCGTAATGAAATTACTAGAAGGAAAAACAGCCATTATTACAGGTGCATCCAGAGGAATAGGAAAAGGAATTGCAGAATATTTTGCAGATCAAGGAGCGAATATTGCATTTACATACTTATCAAGTGAGGAAAAAGCTAAGGTTTTAGAGAATGAACTTGCAGCTAGAGGAGTAAAGGTTAAAGGGTATAAGTCTAACGCAGCAGTTTTTACTGAAGCTGAAGAGTTAATTAAAAATGTAAATAACGATTTTGATAGTATCGATATCGTAATTAATAACGCTGGTATTACTAAGGATAACTTATTAATGAGAATGACAGAGGAGCAGTTTGACTCTGTAATTGACATTAACTTGAAGTCTGTATTTAACTTGACTAAAGCAGTTATGAGAACAATGCTTAAGCAGCGTTCGGGTTCAATTGTGAATATGGGATCTGTTGTAGGTGTTAACGGTAATGCTGGTCAATCTAACTATTCTGCATCTAAAGCTGGTATTTACGGATTTACTAAGTCTGTTGCTAAAGAATTAGGATCTAGAAACATTAGATGTAACGCTATTGCTCCAGGTTTTATTGAAACGGAAATGACAGAAGTATTAGGAGAAGACGTTATAAAGCAATGGACAGATAACATTCCTTTAAAAAGAGGTGGTAAGCCAGAAGATGTGGCTCAATTAGCAGCTTTCTTAGGATCTGATCTTTCTGCATATATCACTGGTCAGGTGATCAATGTGTGTGGAGGAATGGTAATGTAAAATGGGTTTGGAACTTAGGTTTCAAGCTTTAAATCAACAAATAGATTGATAACTAATTACTCAATATATTACATAGTGCCTTGCCTAATTGGCGGGGCATTACTGTCTTATATCTTTTTGTATAAAGCGAAACGATTAGCTGAATTATCTACTTCAACCAGGTGGTTAATAGCTACACTTCGTTTCTTAAGCCTATCACTATTATTGTTTTTCTTTCTTCAACCAAGCTTTGAGTTTTTTAAAGAAAGAGAAGTCAAAAAGCTAGTGGTGATAGCTGAGGATGTTTCTGCGTCAATTAACCTGGAGGATTCTGATGGTAAATTCAATCATTCCGAGGATATCAAGAATACCATTAATGAATTCGAATCTAAAGGATTCGACACTAAATACCTTCGTTTTTCAGGAAAAGCTAGTTCTAATGTTTCAGATAAACTGAAGGAGGGAATCACAGATTATACTGCATTAAAAGAGTTTATCACTGAACGCATAGGAACGGAAAGTGTTCACTCTTTGGTTTTAATCTCAGATGGAATCGAAAATAAAGGAGAACAAGTAGATTATGCTTTGGATATTGGAGTTCCGGTGCATTGCTTAGCAGTGGGAGATTCAAGTAGGCAAGATGACTTAAGTATTGAAAAGATATATACGAATGATTTGGTTTATGCGAATCAATATTTTCCATTGGAGATTAATGTTAATGGAAATATTCATGCACAGAACGCTATTCCTTTAAAGGTTTTCCAAAATGATACGCTTGCTTTCGATACCTTACTAAGTTTCAAAAACTCCTTAAGGCACAAGATAGGCTTAAGTCTTTTGGCTATCCGTATGGAATTTCAGAAGGTAGATATACGGTTAGGTACACTTCAGAATGAAATGAATACAAGTAATAATTCGAAGAGTTTATTGATTGAAACAATCAACGATGTTCAGAATGTATTGGTCTTGAGTGAAGGAAGTCATCCGGATGAAGCATTCTTTTTGGAGGCATTGAATACTGATTCTAGATTTAAGGTGAATAGAAAGTCTTTTAAAGATCCTTTGGATTTTCAAAAAGTAAATACAGTTTTGATATCGGGTTTACCCAAACAAAAACGAGACTGGTTGAATCTCTTAAAGAAGATTGAGGAATCAGAACTGTCAGTATTACTATTACCTCATAATAATTCAAGAATAACTTGGCTTCAAGACCTATTTACCGGACAGTTTCAAATGAGAAATGAGGTAGATGAACTTAATCCAGAAACGAACGATTTTAACTTTTTTGAGAACAGTGAGGAGTGGAATCAGTTGGTAAATGATTTAAGTCCTATTTCAGTTCAGTTAGGAGGAGTTTCTTTTCAGAACGGACAGTCCATGTATTTACAATCTTATGATGGTATAAGCCTTGGATTACCAATGGTTCATTTTCAACAGAATAATAATTCTAGAATGGGTGTCTTCTTAGGAGAAGGATATTGGAAATGGCGAATGATTGCTTATGCTAAGTATGGTAATAACAAAGTGTATCAAGACTATGTAAAGCAAGTCTTTAAGTACTTAAGCAAAAAGAAGAATCGTAGAAAGCTACAGGTAAAATACAAAACCAAATATTTTGAAAATGAAGACATACAGTTAAAGGCATATGCTTTTAACGATATTTTCGAGTTGATGCCTGAGGTGGATATGTCTGTTTTAATAAAGAAAGAAGGTAGTCAGTTCGAGTCAAAATTCTTCTACACAAAATCAGCTTATCTAGCAAACTTAGGGAGTCTAGATTCAGGTAGGTATTCGTTCGAGTTAAAAGCCAAAACTGATGCTTATGATGAAAGTTATAAAGGCTCTTTTGATGTTTTAGCGAATAACTTTGAAATACAGGAAACAAGAGCTCGTTATGACTTACTGAAAACCTTAAGTACTAAATCTGGAGGTGTTTTTATAAACGATGATTTATCTATGAAAACATTTTCGGACCATATCATTCAGTCTAATGCCGATAAACCGATCGTATACACGGAGAAGGTTCTGAACTCTCTGTTAAAAGAGAAGTGGGTGATGTTTGTGATATTAGCTTTAATATTTGCAGAGTGGATCATTAGAAAGACAAAAGGAGTTTTATCATGATGTATCCATTGTATCGAAAGCGAATAAACGACAAGCACTTTTATAAAGTCAATTCGGAAGATTCATTTACTGAACTACAAGTAATGGGAGAGAAGGTGTTTTCTTTTGATTTTGAAGCTAAGATTTATCCAGACAAAGTTTTAGTCAAAAGTTTGATTGACTTAAGCGATCAAGGTATAGTGGAGATTAGTGAGGCGGATTACGAATTAATCCAAGCAAAGCTTAAATAAATTCAGTCTCGCTTGCATCTAATTTGAAAGGAAGACTAATGATTTCTTTAAACTCTAAACCAGCTTCCATCATATCTTCATCCTCTTTCTCGTATAGCCAAGTGATTTCACAGTTAGATCCTCTTTCAAGAACTTTTGCTAAATGCAACAATAACTTAGAAGAAGCTGTGTTGAAATAGACCATTTTAAATACCAAATTAACTGATTTCCCTCCTTTAAGGTAATCGTCCATCCATTCTAAAACAGGAGCATAGAACTTTGTAGCGTTCTCTGGTCTGCTCATTCCTTTTATTTCAAAGATGTTTGCTTCGTCATCAAACAGAATTTCTGGTGTTGAGTTGTTTCCCTCTAAAAATAATTTATGCATTATCGAAGCTTGTATCAATTAACTATGTGACACAATATACTTAAATTTGCACAGTATTATTGCTGAATTTGGATTATAGATCGATGAATGCAGCTAAACTTTAGATAAAATAAAATCAGGGGTATGTTCGGAGGAATGATGAATAAAATGAAGGAGGCTCAGGAAAAGATGCAAGAGATAAAAGAGCGTCTTGATCAGGTGTCTGTTAAAGGGGAAGCAGGGAATGGTAAAGTAGTTGTAATTGTATCCGCTAGTAAGAAAGTTAAAGAGATTAAAATAGATCCTGAATTTCATAAAGCTTCTGAGGCAGAAGAAATGGAAGACATGATTATGTTGGCTATGGAAGATGCTATGGCGAAAGCTGAGAATGTTGCGGAGTCTGAATCAAAAGGTGCTTTAGGAGGGATTCTTCCAAATATCCCAGGATTAAACTTATAAGATGAGACATATAAAAGGTGTTGGAATCGGATTAATAAGTTTTGTTATCCTTTTTCTTTTAATTGGTTTGATATTACCAGACAGACAAATAGTTCATAGAGATCTTTGGTTAAAGACAGGTGAAGCTAAGGTTGAGAGTAGTTTTGAAAGCGCGACGTCTTGGATTCGTTTTTTTCCTCAATTAAGTGAGCTAGATTCAAGTGAAGTGGATATTGAAGGAAAGTTGGTGTTGGTTCATCCTGAAAATGGAAAGATTTTTGAGTTCAAGCAGGATTCGTTAAATGATGGTTTTGCATCTATACTTCAGCAGCAAAAAGATATTGAAGGAATCAAAGTAGAGTATCAATTTTCATGGACGGAACCTGATTCAGGTACTGTTAGAATGAACATAGATACTCAGTATAGCTTAGGATCTAATCCGTTTTATCGTTTCATTGGAATAGGATTCAATGATATTATGGATAAGGATTTACAAGCCTTGATGAGTCAAATGAAACTTATATTGGAAGAGAATGAATAATTACTTTCTCTCGTTGATATACCTTTCTTCGATTTGTTCACTGTATTTAACCACTTTTTTAGCCCAGTCATATTTAAGTAGCCTTTGCTCTTGATCTGTTAACTTCCAATCAATGTTTTCATTGGATCGGATTCTCTTTGTTAATTCATAAAGACAAATAGCTGCAGAAACACTGATGTTAAAACTTTCAGTGAATCCATGCATTGGTATCTTTACAAACTCGTCAGCATGCTCTCTTGCTACATCTGATATTCCTGGTTGTTCCGAACCAAACACTAAGGCCATTGGTCCAGCTTCGATATCGATCTCATCAATAGTCGCATCCTTTTCATGTGGAGTTGTTGCGATGATTCTATATCCTTTGCTTTTTAACTCTTTTAGAGTAGCAATGGTATTGTTCTCCTCTTCACTGTACTTATGAATATCTACCCATTTTGAAGATCCAATTACGATTTTAGGATTAGGAGAAAACTCATTTTCATTTTCAATCACATGGATGTCTTGAACTCCAAAGCACTCACAAGAACGAACTACAGCGGAAGCATTTTGAGGTTGAAAAATATCTTCAAGTACAACAGTTAAATATTTAGTTCGAATAGGAACGATTGTATTGATTAAATCTTGTTTATTTTCTGAACAAAAAGACATCATGTGTTCCAATAAAGCATCATCAACTTGATTATTCATAATGTTTAACCTTTCGTGTATAATATAGCCATGCATGTACAGGGAGGTTTTCCGCAGGCAGCACAGGTGTAGTTTCTTTTTAAGCTATCGTAATACCAATAGTTTTCAATTTCTAGAGTTGGAGTTAAACCAAATGCGCGAAATAGCTTGTCACTTCTAACAATTTTTCCTGGTGCCCAAGCAACGCTTAGCCAGAAAGGAGAAATGTCTTTCAAGTGGTTCTCTGAAAATTCAAAAAGTTTTGATCTAATTCCCACCTTGTTGTATTCTTCTTCGATAGCTGAAGCAATATGGAAATGGATAAAGGAGTTGTTAGGGAATAGATCAAAGATTTGATCATATCCATTTAAAAGGTGAGAGGATAAAAAGTTAATGTGAATGGTCTTTACTACGTTCATTCCCACAGCTTTACCATCCATAACAATAATATCGATACTCTCTGTAAAGTTTCGATGAATATCTAAATATTGTTCTCGAGTTTTGAAGTTCTTACCTAGGTTTTTATCACTAAGTGCAACAACATCGTCTATATATTTTTCTTCAAACTTTTGAAAATGCATATTATAAAAGTAGAAATGAATACGTTTTAATGGACTTATTTCCTCTATTATCAATTACTTGAACTGAAACATTGTGTTTCCCTTTCGTAATAGTCCCATCCAAGTAATGACTTAAACGTTTCTTTTTATAGTCATATTCAAACAGTACCCATTTGCCATCTACTAAACACCTGTAGCTTTCAATTCCACTAAAGTTATCTTGAATCGTGAAGGCTAAAGTGCTTTGCTTTCCAATGTTCTTGCCGTTGTAAATATTGAATCCTTTTATTGTAGGAGCGATGGTGTCTAATCGAAGCACATAAGTACCAAATGATCTCGTTTTTGTTTCGAAACGATCTTTATTCCATTTACCTCCTTCAGCTCTTAAGTTCCCCCATTTATCTTCTGAAGCCATTAGGTATTTAGATTTTAAAGAATCTATGATTGTATCTGGTTTAAGACTGATAGTGTACTTTTTATGAACCGGAATGGTTAAGTCCATAATCTTATATCGAGGAGTCCAATCACCTTTCTTACTTGGTTTTCTTTCTAATCTAAACGGTAAATCTCTATAGACTGAGTTTGCCGGTATATTTACTTGGATGTCATTTTCAAAGTGATTAAAAGATCTTGGATACCTTAAGTTAGCCACCTCAAATGAATCAATCGGAGTTTTGAAAATAAGTTCTTTTGCTTTTCCAGTTAAGATAAAACTTAAGGTTGATTGATTGTTGTAAACATCCGTAATAACATAAGTCATGGTGTCACGACTATTTTCGTAGAACTCCATGATACCATGGTTTTCATGTTTCTTATAAATACTCAAGTGGTTGTTAGGATCTATGTAAGACTTATGAATCCACTTGTTTTTATCTTTTTTATAGCCGTATTCAGTATGAGAGTTGATGTATCTGGATTCAGAGAATGGAATACAGGTCATGTTTTGTTCGTAAATCAATTCACTGTTTTTATACAGTTGAATATCAAAAACCCCACATCGATTTCCGGCTCCATTTAACTTGTCTAGCGTTTCAATTCCCAAAGCAATTTTACCATGAACACGAATGGTATCTTGAAAACGCAATTTGTATTTACCCTTTTCTCCTATAGCAGTTAAGTATTGTGCGTTAGGTTTAGTTCCCAAATAAGAATTAGAATCTAATGGGTAAATTCGAATTCCCTTAATTATTGGTTTGATGTTGTCCTTAATATTAAAGCCAAATAAAAGCGGGTTGACAGGATTCTCCGTTTTAGACTCTCGAATTTCAAAATGTAAATGGGGTCCTCCTGATCCTCCAGAGTTACCTGAAATCGCAATGACTTCACCTTTCTCAAAAGTCAATTCATTTGGGGCTGGAAATTTTTCGATGGTATAGGTCTCTTTTTTGTACTGATGCTTTTTAATATAAGCTTCAATTTTAGGACTAAACTTTTTTAAGTGAGCATAAACAGTAGTATAGCCATTGCTATGCGTTAAATAAAGAACTTTGCCATATCCGTAGTGTTGTACCTTGATTCTTGAAATGTATCCTGCCGCAGAAGCGTAAACTTTAAAACCTTCTACACCTTGTGTTTTGATATCGATTCCGGCATGAAAGTGATTAGATCTTAATTCACCAAAGTTACCTGCTAAAAACAAGGGTATATCTAAAGGAGATCTGAAATAATCCTTTGGATATTCCACTGTGTTTTGTCCGTTTAGAGAAGACAAAAACAAGATTGAAATGATTAAAATTTTATACATGGTACTCATAGTATTACAAAAGTAAGACCAAAGCTTCGATGCTTTTAAATCATGGCTTTTGGCTTATCAATAAAATGATGTTAATAGTTATCATTAATAAGCTTGTTTAATTAAAGTTGCAAGGTTAAATTTGTTTAAAGCCTTTTTGTTATAAAGTGGAAATGCAGCTTGTAAATAGAGTCAATCAAATCACTGATAAAGTGACATCATTGTTGAAGAGGAATCAACAGAAGGATGAAGTGATTGAAAAATTAACAGGGGAGAGAGAAGTATTGCGTCAAACTATTAATAGTTACGAGATGCATATACAAGAGATGAAGGAAGAGATTACTGTTTTAAGAGCAGCTAATTTACTTAGAAACAATAAAGACGGGAATAAAGAAGTGAAATTACAGATCAATCACCTGATAAAGGAAATTGATAAATGTATAGCGCTAGTAAGCAAATAATATGGATAAGTTATCTATCAAAGTAAGTATCGCAAATAGGATTTATCCTATGAATGTTGATGCTAAAGAAGAAGAGGCCGTAAGGGATGCTGTTCAATTGATAGAAGAGCGAACAAAGGAATTTGAAGAGAAATACGCTGTTCGTGATAAGCAAGATGTTTTAGCCATGTGTTTACTGCAATTTGTTAAAGAGTTAAGAGATTTAAGAACGAAAGGATCAGTTGATACACATGACTTAGAGTCTTCCTTAGCTAAATTAGAGTCACTTCTAGAACAATAGTTCACATTCACGTTGGGCATAAGAATTTGAAAAATTTTAATTTTTATATATGCTAACTGATTCAATTATATACGGTGTTGTAGGTGCTGCTGCTGGTTTTGGTGGTGGACTTATGATGCTGAAAGCTGCAAATAAAAAGAAATATGCGCAGTTGGTTAAGGATGCTGAGAAAGAAGGAGAGTCTATCAAGCAAGATAAAATACTTCAAGCTAAGGAGAAGTTCTTTTCACTTAAGACAGAGTACGAAAAAGCCATAAACGACAGAAACAAAAACGTTCAAGAGAAAGAGATCAAGTTCAAGCAAAAAGAAAACACGCTTAATCAAAAGATTGAGAGCTTGAATAAGAAAACTGCCGAGGCTAAAAAGTCAAAAGACAACTTAGACAGAAGGTTAGCTGCTATTGAGCAAAAAGAAAAAGATCTTGAAAAATCGCACAAGCAACAAGTTGAGCAATTAGAGACTATTTCTGGTTTATCTGCTGAAGAAGCTAAGAAGCAGTTAGTTGATGCGCTTCAAGCTGAAGCAAAGACGGAAGCAATGTCTTTTATTCAGGATGTTCAAGAAGAAGCGAAGATTAACGCTAATAAAGAAGCGAAAAAGATTGTTCTTCAAACGATTCAAAGAACAGCTACGGAAACTGCAATTGAAAATGCGGTTTCCGTTTTCCATATTGATAGCGATGAAATCAAAGGAAGAATTATTGGTAGAGAAGGACGTAATATTAGAGCAATTGAAGCTGCTACAGGAGTAGAGGTTGTTGTGGATGATACTCCAGAGGCTATTATCTTATCTTGTTTTGATCCAATCAGAAGAGAGATTGCTAGATTAGCTTTACATCAGTTAGTTACGGATGGAAGAATTCACCCGGCTAAAATTGAAGAGACTGTTTCTAAGGTTAAAAAGAACTTAGAAGAAGAGATCATTGAAACGGGTAAGAAAACAGCTATTGATTTAGGTATTCATGGTTTACACCCTGAGTTAATCAGAATGGTTGGTAGAATGAAGTATCGTTCGTCTTACGGTCAGAACTTATTACAGCACTCGAGAGAAGTAGCAAACTTATGTGCTACAATGGCTGCTGAGTTAGGATTAAATGTAAAGGCTGCTAAAAGAGCTGGATTATTACACGATATTGGTAAGGTTCCTGAAGATGAGCCAGAATTACCTCACGCTATCTTAGGTATGAATTTAGCTAAGAAGTTTAAGGAGAAGCCAGATGTATGTAATGCTATTGGAGCTCACCACGATGAAATTGAAATGACTTCTATGTTATCTCCAATCATCCAGGTTTGTGATGCTATTTCAGGAGCAAGACCAGGAGCGCGTAGAGAGATCTTAGAGTCTTACATCAAGAGAATTAAGGAATTAGAGAATATTGCTTTATCTCATGATGGTGTTATCAAAACATACGCTATTCAAGCTGGTAGAGAGTTGAGAGTTGTTGTAGATACAGAAAGAGTAAATGACGAACAAGCTTCGAAAATTGCTTTTGATATTTCTCACAAGATTCAAAACGAGATGACTTACCCAGGTCAGGTTAAGGTTATCGTTATTAGAGAAACTAGAGCAGTAGGTTACGCTAAGTAATTTAACGCTTTGAAATAAGTATAAAGCCTCGCTGAAAAGCGGGGCTTTTTGTTTTTTGACTGAGTTTATATAATGATGGGTTTTGGGGGGTGTGCAGTTTTAACCACGGATATTAGGATTGACGGTTATAGTGTGTTAATTATTTCAAATGGATATCATGGAGGGAAAACCGGAGGTTTTCTGATGCACGTGTCCTGATTTTGTCGAAGGATCTCCAGAGATTACTCAATAACTTTCAGCTCTTTCAGTTTATCGTAAACCATGTTTACTGGTAAGCCCATTACATTAAAATAATCTCCTTCAATGCCAGAGATCCCTGCATAACCAATCCATTCTTGAATTCCGTAAGAACCAGCTTTGTCGAATGGTTTATAGTTAGATACGTAGTATTCTATTTCTGAATCGCTTAGTGTTTTAAAATGAACTTTGGTTACTGAGTGAAAGGTGTGTTTTTTACCTTTGTATGAAATACAAACTCCGCTTAAAACTTCATGAGTGCTTCCAGATAGCTCTTGAATCATTTGTTTAGAATGATCTGTGCTTTTAGGCTTTTCAAGTATATGGTCGTTAATCCAAACAATAGTATCTGAAGTGATCAAAACCTCGTCTTTAGAACAAGCAATAGCATTAGCTTTCAATTCAGCTAAAAATTCGACAATAGCTTCTCTTTCTAATTCTTTAGGATAGTTTTCTTCGATGTCAGCCACTCTGATCTCAAAATCAAGTCCTAGATCTTTTAACAATTGTTGTCTTCTTGGAGACTGACTAGCAAGAATGATTTTAGCGTTGGTCTTCATAGCTATATAAGATGTAAGATGATGTGGTTGATCGCTGGGTATAAGATCCCGATTAACATTAACCCTTTACAAACAGTACTGATGAATTTATAGGATTCTTTGTTGTCTGCTTTTACCGTTAAATATATGATTCCGATCAACAGCGCAATGATTAAGGTAGCGTATTCAAAAGTGAATTTGAAGCTGTTTTGATTGTCCATTTTGCTACTAAGAATAAATACACAAACGGCCGTTAAAATAGAGATAGCAATGATGAATCCTTTTGATGCTTTTACTCCCCATTTAATTGGAATGGTTTGAGCACCAACAAAACGATCTCCTTCGATATCAGCAATATCCTTAGCTAATTCACGAATCCAAGTCACTAGAAAACTGAAAAATGCCAGGCCAAAGATCCAATAGAATATCGTGTAGGTAGGACTATTGCTTATTACTACCTGTTCGCTAGTAAATAAGTAAGGGAACCATTTTTGATGAAAGGATAAAGTTTCAAAAGTTCCAAGCGTAACAATTAACAAACCGGCTAAAAAGGATATAATCAAATTCCCTACAATTAGTATTCTTGAGAAGTTAATAGAGTAAAGCCTTAGCAATATTACCGGTAAAACAAATAAGAAGGCAAATGATAGGTTGTCAGCTTTATAAGACAAGAATAAACCTGCAACGATTCCTATTACGTTCAAAGTATGATGTAATCTTAAGGCTTTGTTCTGACTGATTTTCTTTGGTATAAGTATTTTTTCAGGTTTATTGATGTGATCTGTCTTAGTATCGTAGTAATCATTAATAACATTACCAGATGCTGCGATAGATAAACAAGCAATCAGCAATAAAATGAAGTCCAAATTGCTGAAATTGGAGTCCATCATTAAAATAGGGAAGGAGTACTTTATGGTAGGTAGAATGATAGCATACCTAATAATCACACCGATAAAGGATATGATTAGTAAGTTTTTCCATCGCATTAATTCTAAATACTTCATATTACCAGGTTAAACTTGTTTTGTCTCCACTCCATAATACCTTTGCTTTAAGGTATTGCTCGAGTATATCTCTAACGGCACCTTCACCACCATTTTTTGGTGAGATGTAATGAGAAACTTCTTTAATTTCTGGAGCAGCATCATTCGGACAAACGGCTAAACCTACTTGAGACATGATTTCTAAATCAGGCATATCATCACCCATGTAAAGACAATCCTCTTTTGTTAAATCATAAGTCAGTAAGAATTCATCAAAAACATCCATTTTATAAGATGCTCCGAGGTTTATGTTTTGAACTCCTAAACCTTGAAAGCGTGTTCTAACCGCTTCTGATTTTCCACCAGAAATGATGCAAATGTTAACTCCTCTTTTAACAGCATGCTGCACAGCATAACCATCTTTGATGTTCATCTTTCTGATTTGATCACCGCTTGGTAAAAGGGTAACTGTACCGTCAGTAAATACACCATCTACATCAAATACAAATGCTTTAATATCTTCTAATTTCTCTAAATATGACTTCATTCAAATTCTTCTTGTATAAGCTGAGTCATTTGCTGATATAGTTTAGCTAAATGCTCATGCTTTTGTAATAAATCAATATGTTCTTGAACTGTTTCTTCATCCTTTCGAATAGCAGGTCCAGTTTGTATATCTCTAGGAGATGTATCCATTATTTTAAGGCTAGATTCCTTTATTAATGGATGTAGTAATTCAAAATCTATTTGGTTTTCCTTACAGATTTTTTCAGCTTGAATCCAAAGATAATTTGCAAAGTTGCAGCTTAAAACGGCTGATAAATGCAGGGTTTTTCTTTGTTGAGAATTCATGGTTCTCACATTATAAGAAAGCTGTTCTGCTAAAGTGATTAAACGTTCTTCGTCTTCTTTTATTTCAGCTTCAATTAGAAAGGGTAGAGAAGTCCAGTCAATTAACTTGTCTTTTGTGAAAGTCTGAAGCGCATAGAAAACTCCTTTTCTATCATGCTGAATATCTTTTATTGACTTACTTCCTGATGTATGACAAACCAGTGTCGATGGCTCTATGTTTAAATCAATAGTTGAAATAGCATCGTCACTTACCGCCATAATGATTAGATCAACAGATGGTAGCTGGTCTTGTAAAGTATAGGAAGATAAGGAATAGCCTTCGGCAAGCTGTTTCACCTGATCTAGATTTCTGCCTGCAATAAATTCTAAAGGAAGACCTTTGTCAATGAATGCTTTCCATAGTTGATGTGCAACGTTTCCGTAACCAACAATTCCTATGCTTTTGATAGCGTTCATTATTTAGATAATCTAATTCTGTAAATGATACTAATCACTCCACCGATCATCATTACAATACAACCAAACCATAAGACATTAATCATCGGGAATTGAATAGCCTTTAAGATGATGAAGTCTTTCTTATTCCCATTCTTTTGGAATATTCTGAATGTATAAGAAGCATGACTCGGATCGATTTTAATGAACTGAATAATTAAACCTAAGTCATCAATTTTTTCAACGGTTGAGAGTATCTCATTCTTTTGAAGAACAAAAATAGGGTAGGCTTTGTGAACGTTCTTTTGTCCATCCAACACAGATATATGAGCGCTCAATGCTAAGTCGCTGGCTTTAAGTCCATATTTCTCCCGATTAATGTTCTTATTTAATTTATCTAAAGTGAACATGTAACGAGATGAAGAAATGGTATCACCTAGTTTCATTGTGATTTCTTTTCCTTCGTCGTAAGCTTCAGGGTCAAGATAAGTTGTATCTAAATCAGCCCATTGAACATGTGTGTAGATATCCTTATGCCAAAAGTGTTTGGTTCCAGGTTCTGCTACATTACCCATTTTTTCATTGGTTTGAACAATTGGAGATAATGTAAATTCCTTTTGAAAACCAGAATCAGACTTAGTCAAG
>CBFIFL010000014.1:0-46646 GCA_965661855.1 Flavobacteriales bacterium | reverse complement strand
AAGCTAATCCACAAAAATTTCTACCTCATATATCATGTTTTTTTTTATGATTGTTATGTATCACGATTTATTGAGTTCAACAAAACCAGGATTCTTATCAAAACAATAAACGATTTGATTAGGGATTGGTTAGGAATAATTAACGCCGAATAAATAAATCCGTATATCCGAGGTTAAAACTTATGCGATCCACAATGCGGATCAAAAAGTGGGAGAATGGTTTATCTAACATTATGTAAACCGTGATGCGGTTTGACCAATTCTTGTTAGAAAACAGTATATGTTACAGATTAAAAAATCTGTGGAACCTGTGAAATCTGTGGTTAAAAAATTAACCTGCATTTATTTGAATTAAAGATTAATTGTGAATATTGACTGTTCGGGCACCCGCAGGGGGAGCCCCTACGATACTCGTTAACAAATTCTGATAGGGGCTGCCCAAATTAAATCCATCTATCCGTGGTTAACACATAAGCAGTCAACTATTCATAATTCCATAAATTCGTAGCTTTAGAAAAACAACCAGAGTGAACAAGTCAATCATTTTAAAAGAGTTAAACTATAAAGCTATTCGCAGTTCTGGAGCGGGAGGCCAGCATGTTAACAAGGTCTCTTCTAAAGTGGTTTTGACTTTCGATGTTACAGAATCGAAAGGATTGAGTAACAGGGAAAAAGGATTGCTTAGTAAAAACTTAGCTTCGCGATTAACCAATGATCAAAAGCTAATCATTTCATGTGATGATAAGCGAAGTCAGTTTCAAAACAAGAATCTGGTAACAGATCGTTTCTTTCAAATATTGGAAATAGGTTTATATGTCGCTAAAAAGCGTATTGCATCCAAGCCAAGTAAAAACTCAATAAAACGTATGAAAGACAAAAAAAACAAGCGTAGCGATCTAAAAAAGACACGAAGAAAACCTGACTTAGATTAGTCCAACAGGCATTACTCAGCATACTTTAAAGAAAACATATTAAGTATTTTTATAGCATGCAGAAAACAGCTTTTTCAATTCTAGATCTTGCAGTCGTATCTGAAGGCAATTCGTTTAAACAAACTTTTGCTGATTCAGTTGAACTAGCGCAATTTGCAGACAGTAGTAATTTTAAGCGATACTGGTTAGCCGAACACCATAACTCTACCGCTATAGGCAGCAGTGCAACAGTTGTATTAATTGGAAAGATTCTGGATTCAACGAAGAGAATCAGAGTTGGATCAGGAGGGATTATGCTACCTAATCATTCACCATTAGTGGTTGCAGAGCAATTTGGCACTTTAGGGACCTTGCATCCTAACAGAGTGGATTTAGGTTTAGGAAGAGCTCCAGGGACAGATCAGCAAACGGCTAATGCTATTCGTTCTGATTTTCATCAAGCTGCCATGTCATTTCCTAGTGAAGTGCAAAAAGTTCAAAACTACTTTTCTGTCGACAATGCCAACCAAGCCGTTAGAGCCAATGTTGCAGAGGGAGTTGATGTTCCTTTGTTCATTTTAGGATCAAGCACTGAGAGTGCCCGCTTAGCCTCTAAAAAAGGGTTAACTTATGCTTTCGCTAGTCATTTCGCAAGTAGTCAATTATTTGATGCGCTTGATATATACAGAAGTAAATTCACTCCTTCAAAAGATTTAAGTCAACCATACACAATTGCGGGCTTATCTATTATTATAGCAGACACAGATGAGGAAGCAGCGTTTCTTTCATCGTCTTATTACATGAGAGTCATAGGAATTTTGACTGGAAACAGAGGTCCATTAGAACCTTCTTTCGAAATGACCGATGAGTTTAAAAGAATCATTCAGCAACCTGCTGTTCAACAAATGGCTAAATATGCTTTTATTGGAAGTAAGGAAACAGTGAAACGTAAAATTCAATCCTTCATTGAAGAAACTCAGGTAGATGAAATAATCGCAGTAACTCACGTCTACAGCTTTAAAGACCGATTGAAATCTTATACTCTTTTGGCTGATATTATGGAAGAGTTAAATATCGAATAAATTGCTAGTGAATAAACTACTTAACTTTTGAAAAGACGTACATCATTTCACTCGCTATCTGGAAAGATCGGTAATCATAAAAAGTAGACTCTAAAGGAGTATTGTCGTACAATTTAGGATCATCATACCTTAATGAAATTCGTTCTTCACACCCCAATACAACCGGACAATTTTCATCAGCGTGAGAACAGGTCATGACAGCTGCAAATTCAGAGCTTGGATTTTTATCGTCGTCGTAGAGCTTTGAGCTTAATAATATCGGAGCCTTCTTAGCATCGAAAATAAGCTTGTAAACTGGATTAACACTTCCTTCCTGACTGATTTCGAATCCAAATCGCTCCAATGAATCTACAGTTAAAGAATTACAAGCCGTAACCTCTACTCCTCCTGAATAAGAATTTATATCCAATCCATAATAATCAGCAGCAACTTTAGCCCAAACTTGTGCAAACTGACTTCTTCTTGAATTATGTGTACAAATAAAGTTCAAATGAATCGCTGATTCCGCTTCATATCTCTTCTTAACGTAACGAATTAGAACTTCTAGTTCCTCTTTTCTTTTATCAGAAATGGAAGCCAAACGAGTGGCCTCAATTACATGCTGTAGTTTGTTATTCATACTATATGATTTAGCAACATCCACTTCCTGGAGCACACGACGTATTCTCTTCAACCTGGACAGGGATACCGCAATTATCTTTTGCTAAGCAATCTGTTAAAGTCTTCGTCAATAAAAAGTTTCCTCCTTGATAATCCAGAAAGTATTTTCCGATTGTCTCTCCTTGATATTCTACTTCAATCTCCTCATCACTTAATTGCAACTTATCTATAGACAGATCAATTATACTCACTAACTTATCTGGGTGTAACCTGTGATCATAATCATTCGCTTCCCATAATTGAAAATTGATTCTATTCTCTTTTCTTATCGTTCCTCCACAATCGATAAAATTCTTTTCAACTCCTCCCACTTCGGTAAAGTGAAAATGACTTGGAACCAACTTCCCGTTTGGTAATTCAAAGGCTATCGTTTCTTTTGCTTTCAGGATGTTTTTAAACTCTAATAATTTCATGGCATTCTATTTAAACGTGTTATTGCAATATTACGATTATATTAATAAATTTTTTTTAGCATTTCCCGGTATTACAGCTGTCATGACTATCAAACAAAGAACAAAACACAGATTCAATTTCTTTCCATTTCTCCTGGTTAATGCAGTAACACATCGAAGAACCTTCTATGGTGCCTTGAATTACACCAATGTCTTTTAGCTCTCTCAAATGTTGACTTACTGTTGCTTGAGCTAAACCCAATTCTTTAACCAAATCTGAATTAATACATTCATTCTTATTGATTAAGTACTGGATTATCGCCACCCTAGCAGGATGAGAAAATGTCTTTGCTAAATTGGCAATTTCATTTTGTTGATCTGTAAATAAATTTGACTTTGTTAACCCCATAACTATATTGCAATATTACGATAACTATTGTTGCTTTACAAAAAATGAAAGGTTAAATCATCTTTTTTCACTAGTCATTAGCGGAACATAATTCATGAAGAAATATGAAATTGAAAGCCAAAATTATTGCTGTAAATCCATGCAAGAATAAACGCTGTTTCGATCGAAATTATTGATTTCCCTTTATTATCCGTACCTTGCAGCAGCTAACAACAAAGATTAGCTAAAAAACTCTGCATAATTCCAGAGTCAAATTGAGTCTATTATACTATTATTTAATTAGATCTTTTCTACTCAGCTTTTAAAATCAGCTGATTCTTTGTAGGAGAAATAGACTTAATTTTCAACCCAGATTTATCGAAGATATAATCTTAAAAAATACCCGATTGAATATTGATTCTTAAAATTAAGAAGCAATACGATTTTGCGTTTTTTTCAAAAAAATGCTATTAAAACATGCAAAGGCAAAGAAAATTCAACAATAGAAATCAGAAACCTAAAAAGAAGGTTTCTAAAATTAACCCGAAGCTTTTAGTTAAAAAGGCTACAGAAACAGAAAGTGACACTTTCACTTCAAGTAAAGTTTTTAACGAATTTGACTTAGAACCGGCTTTATTAAAGAACATTGATTTAAAAGGGTATAAGAATCCGACTGAAATTCAAGAGAAGACAGTTGAGGACTTACTTTTAAACAAGGATATGATTGGTATTGCTGAAACAGGATCTGGTAAAACAGGTGCTTTTTTAATTCCTATCATAAACAAAATGATTGTGTTCCCAAAAGCACAAGCCATCGTTATTGTTCCAACGCGTGAGTTAGCTCAACAAGTTGAACAGGAATTCCAGGATTTAAGTAAAAACTTAAATATTCATTCTGCTTGTTTCATTGGTGGAACCAATGTGAATAGAGATATCAATAAAGCGAAAGGAAGACCTAAATTTATTGTTGGTACTCCTGGTAGATTGAAGGACTTAACGGAAAGAAGAGCTTTAAACCTAGGACTAGTAGATACGTTAGTTTTAGATGAGTTCGATAGAATGTTAGATATGGGATTCATTAAAGATATCCGTCATCTTGCAAAACTAATGAAGGGAAGACAACAAACGGTATTGTTTTCAGCAACTGCAGACCCTTCGCAAAACAACATCATTAAAGAGTTTGTTTACGAGCCAATCAAAGTTAGTGTAACTAGCGGTAGTGCTTCAAGTGAAAGAGTTGATCAAGATATCGTTGAAGTTCAACCGAATGAAAACAAGATTGATGTACTGGTAGATCTTCTAAAACAAACGGATTTTGAGAAGGTGATTTTATTTACTGAAACTAAAAGAGCTGCAGACAAGTTAAATAAGCAGCTGCAGAAGCATAAAATCAAGACCGATGTGATTCATGGAAACAAATCACAGAACTATAGAACAAAAGCCATTGCTTCTTTTAAAGCCGGTAAAATAAAAGTTCTAATAGCAACTGATGTTGCAGCAAGAGGAATTGATATAAAGGACATTACACACGTAATAAATTATCAACTACCAATGACAATGGATAGCTATATCCACAGAATAGGTAGAACAGGACGTGCCGGAAAAACTGGTAAGGCCTTAACATTCATTAATTAATAAATTAATAAATCTAATTTTATGGGGGGGTCACAAGAAACATTCGCAAAGAAAGAGAGAGAAAAGAAAAGAATAATGAAAAAAAGGCAAAAACTTGCCAAGAAAGAAGCTAAGGCTTCTGAAGAAAAACAGGGATTGACTATTGACTGGTCTAGTGCTCCTGAAAACAAAACACTTTCACAGTCTGAGGAATCAAAAAGAGCTGAAACCAAGGTTAAAAATTCAGATTCATAAACATCAAAGATGTTTTGTATTATACAAAAAAGACTATCTATTACAGATGGTCTTTTTTGTGTATTGAATTATCAGATTGTAGGAATAAAGCCTGATAAGCTTAGTTTCTATGAAGAATATTATAATTTGATAAAACTTTTAGCCAACTTTATTGCTATGCGAATAGATCAACAGACTTTAAAAGATTTAGAATTTGATAGAATACGAATGTATTTATCCAATTACTGTAAATCGGAGAAAGCGCGTTCGAATGCAAAAAAGATTAAACCTTTAAATTCACCAGAAGATCTAAAAAGAGAGTTTGCGGTTTTAAAAGAGATCCAGGAAATTCATCACAGAGATGATGTTAATTTCCCGCATGCTTCCTCTCAAGATATTGACCATGCACTTAAGGTTTTAAGAGTTGAGAATGGTGTCCTCATTTTAGAAGAGTTGGTTCGAGTTTATAAGCTATGCTTAGGTACTGAAGAACTTATTCGTTTTGCTAAAAAACACAAAGAAGAATTACCAAATGTTTTCATTGCCTGTCAGCATATTGATCGAGTTGACAACATTATTAAAATCATTAAATCCATTTTAAATAAAAGAATGGAAATTGATGATAAGGCTTCAAAGGATCTAGAAAAAATCAGACGACAATTGAAATCGTATCAAACAGATATTGACAAGAATTTTGACTCTGCTATTAAAAGGTATCGAAAGCTTGACTTTCTAGACGCTCACCCTGAAACGTTTATCGATAACAAGCGATTACTTACCGTTGTAAGCGCGCATAAGAGTAAGGTTAAAGGTAGAGTTAGAGGAGTTTCTGCAAAAGGAAACCTAAGCTATATTGAACCTTTTGAAAATATCGATTTAAACAAAAGATACGAGCAGCTTATAATCGAAGAAAAGAATGAATTGTTCAAAATATTGCAAGCGATCACTTTCGAACTTCGAGAAGAAAAGAAAAACTTAGATGCTTTTGAACGTTTATTGAGTCGTTTCGATTTGTATAACGCAAAGGTTTTAATGGCCGATGAATATGCGGGAATCATTCCAAAAACATCAAACAAAAAAGGATTCTATTGGGAGGATGCCCTCCACCCTATTTTATATAAAACGAATAAAGATCTAGGAGTAACTACCATTGGACAAAATTTTGAACTACACGAGAAACAACGTTTTCTGGTTATTTCGGGTCCTAATGCTGGAGGTAAATCTATTACCCTAAAAACAGTTGGCTTGCTTCAAGTCATGTATCAAGCAGCACTATTTGTTCCGGTTAAAGACGTGAGTGAATTCTGTTGGTTCGATCAGTTAATGAGTGATATTGGAGATAATCAAAGTATTGAAAACCAATTGAGTACTTATAGTTACAGATTATCCAGAATGAAGTTTTTCTTGGATAAACTAGACCATAACTCACTGGTTCTTTTAGATGAATTCGGAAGTGGTTCCGATCCTGAACTTGGTGGTGCTTTGGCAGAGGTCTTTTACGAGGAAATGTATGATAGAAAATGTTTTGCTGTAATCAATACGCATTATACGAACATCAAGATTTTGACTTCTAAAAAAGAAGAAGCTATAAATGCTTTCATGCTTTTTGATACAAAGGAACTTAAACCACTATTTAAACTTTCTGTTGGTCAACCAGGCTCTTCATTCACCTTTGAAGTAGCTAGAATCAACGGTATTCAAGATGACTTAATCAAAAGAGCTCAAGGAAAAGTATCTGAACATAAAGTTAATTTAGATCAACTCGCAATAGATTTACAAAGAGAGAAATCGGAGTTCAACAAGGCTAACAAGTTGCAAAACATTGCTACGAAAGAAACGAATGAGTTGACCAAGAAGTACGAAGAAAAACTTCAAGATCTTTACGAAAAGACGAATCAACAACATCGTTTTTTTGAACAGAAAAGCAAATTCCTTAAGGCTGGTAAAAAACTTTTCGATCTTATTCGCAAACACAAAGGTGACGAAACGAATAAAGAATTGAATGAAGCAATGAAGAAATACATTGCTGTTGAAAAGAAACGTGCTTTAGAAACAACCGATGCTGTTGTGCTAGACAAAACGATTAAAGAAGTTCTGGTTGAAAAACCAAGTGCTCCGAAACCGAGGAGAACTAAAGGACCTACTATTCCTCAAAAGAAAAAAGCTAAAGTTGGAAGCAGAGTTAAAATACCTGGATACAATCGAACAGGTAAAGTTCAAAGCATTAAAGGAAATTCAGCAGAAGTATTAATCGGGAATTTCAAGGTCAAAGCCAAGTTGGTTGATTTGGAAGTATTCACCTAAACAATACACCGAATGAATATCGAAGCTATTACACAAATCTGTGAATCCTACCCTTCTGTCACTACAGACATAAAATGAGGTAACATGCTCGTATTCTCTGTTTTAGAAAAAATGTTCTTTGTGATAAGCTTAGATCAAATTCCCTGTCCGGCAAAGTTTAAGACGACAGATGAAGAATACATGGAAAAGCTATCGAATGGATTAAAAACCAGAGAATACAAAACAACGCTGAAATAGCTAGTCTTTGTAAGGGTGCTTTCCTAGTAGCTGAGACAGGTTTGCTTAACGGTAAACAATGCTCTACTCATTGGACCAGTCACAATCTGTTCAAACAACGATATCCAAAAGTTGATCTAATACCTGAAAAAATCATTTCTGAAGACAACGGAATATATTCTTCAGGAGGAGCTTACTCCTTCTTGAACTTCATGGTATTTCTTATTGAAAAATACTTTGACAGAGAAACAGCAATTGAAGTGGCTAAAGTTTCAGAAATCGACATGGATCGTATTGAGCAAAGTGAGTTCATGGTTTTTAATGGACAAAAAGAACATCAAGACGAAGCTGTTTTAGAAGCACAAGAGTTTATTGAAGCAAATTACAGGGAAAAGCTAAGTATAGAAGAGATTGCCGAAAAAGTAAATGTTAGTGGTAGAAACTTTATTAGAAGATTTAAGAAAGCTACTTCAAATACTCCATTAGAGTATGTTCAAAGAGTAAAAATTGAAGCCGCAAAAAAGTTAATTGAATCATCAACCTTACATATTCAAGAAGTCATGTTTGACGTTGGATACAATGACGATCAAGCATTTAGAAAAGTCTTCAAAAAATTCACCGGTTTATCTCCTCTTAGCTATCGTAAAAAATATAATCCTGAAATGACAATCTAAGCCGGTTTTATTAAACAAAGCTCCTTACTTTTGCGTCAAAGTTGAGGATATGATTTCAGTAGATAATATTTCAGTTGAATTTGGTGGTAGTAAACTATTTAGTGATGTTGCCTTTGTTGTAAATGACAATGACAAGATTGCTTTGATGGGTAAAAACGGTGCCGGAAAATCAACGATGATGAAAATTATCGCTGGAATTCAAAAGCCAAGTAAAGGATCTATTAGTAAAGGACCTGAAACGAATATTGCTTATTTACCTCAGCACTTGTTGACTGACGATAATTGTACTGTTTTCGAAGAGACTTCTAAAGCTTTCCAGAACATCTTCGACATGAAGAATGAAATGGACGACTTGAACAAGCAGCTGGAAACTAGAACGGATTACGAGTCTGAAGAATACATGAAAATCATCGAAAGAGTAAGTACTTTGGGTGAAAAGTATTATTCAATTGAAGACATAAACTTTGACGCAGAAGTTGAGAAATGTCTGAAAGGAATGGGATTCGACAGAAGTGACTTCACTCGCCCGACAAGTGAATTTAGTGGAGGTTGGAGAATGAGAATTGAATTGGCTAAACTTCTACTTCAAAACCCTGATTTAATTTTACTGGATGAACCTACTAACCACTTAGATATTGATTCTATTCAATGGTTAGAAGACTTCTTAATGAATAAAGCGAAGGGTGTAATTGTTATCTCTCACGATAAAGCTTTTATTGATAATATTACCAACAGAACCATTGAAGTAACAATGGGGCGTATTTATGATTACAAAGCGAACTACTCTCATTATTTGGTTTTAAGACAAGAAAGAAGAGCTGCACAGATTAAAGCATATGACGATCAGCAGAAATTTATTGCTGAAACGAAACGATTTATTGATCAATTCAAAGGAACTTTCTCTAAAACAAACCAAGTGCAATCAAGAGTTAGAATGCTTGACAAATTGGAAATCATTGAGATTGATGAAGTGGATACTTCTTCATTAAAACTTAGGTTCCCTCCTGCTTCTAGAGTTGGTAAGTTTCCTATTTCAATTAGGGAAATGAAAAAAGCATATGATGATCATTTGGTCTTTCAAGATGTGGACATTACAATTGAAAGAGGTCAAAATGTATCTTTCGTAGGAAAAAATGGTGCTGGAAAATCGACTATGATCAAAGCCATTATGGAAGAGATTAAATTCGAAGGATCATGTGAGATTGGACACAATGTTAAAATCGGATACTTTGCTCAAAATCAAGCTTCTTTACTTGATGAGGAATTAACCATATTTCAAACTGTTGATCAAGTTGCGGTTGGAGAAATCAGAACACAAATCAAAAACATCCTTGGAGGATTCATGTTTAGCGGTGATGACATTGACAAAAAAGTAAAGGTACTTTCGGGAGGAGAAAAAACGCGTTTAGCCATGGTTAAACTGCTATTGGAACCGTATAATGTTTTAATCCTCGATGAACCTACAAACCACCTTGATTTAAAATCAAAAGACGTATTAAAAGAAGCATTACTTAATTATGATGGTACCATCATCTTGGTATCTCACGATAGAGATTTCTTGCAAGGTCTTTCTGAAAAGGTATTTGAATTCAAAAACCAAAGAGTTTACGAACACTTTGAAACGATTGATGAATTCTTGGCAAGGAATAAAGTCGAGAATATGAGAGCAGTTCAATCTTAATTTGATTTATATCGTTGATTGTATTGAAGTTTAACCACGGATAAATGGATAGACGGGGTTGATCTGTTAATTATTTTAAATGGATATCATGGAGGGAAAATCGGAGATTTTTATTTTTTGGTTAGGGCGACCGCAAGGGTAGCCCCTACGTGATGTTACAATCATGGTAGGGGCTACCCTTGCGGTCGCCCGAACAGTCAATATTCAGAACAGTTCTTTGTTCAAATAAAAACGAATATATTTTTTGTCCACAGATTACACAGGTTCCACAGATTTGTTATAATGTTTAACCCACACTGTAAATTAACAAGAGTTGCACAAACCGCATCGCGGTTTACATAATGGTAGCCCAACCATCCCGTGGATCGCATTGATTTTTAAACACGTATACAAGGATAGACTAATCTCGTCTGTTAATTATTTCAATTGGATATCATGGAGGGAAAATCGGAGATTTTCATTTTTTGGTTCGGGCGACCGCAAGGGTAGCCCCAACGGTGATATTACAATCATGGTAGGGGCTACCTTTGGGGTCGCCCGAATCGGCAATCAATTCTCAAATTAAACTACCCCCATTTATTCAAAGAATAAGTCAATGCCTTTGACGGACATTGATCGATCTGTTTTTTCAATTCTTCTGAACTTGCATTCTCTATATTAATTCAAGGCTTTTCTTTAGGCTTATACACTTTTGGTAAACTTTTAACGCAAACTCCTGCATGTTTGCATTTACCTGTCTCCCAATGAACAATTATTTCTCCGTTTGAATAATCTTTAGTCATATTTTTCGTTTTGTTATTAAAACGAAGAAACCAGGGTAGGGTTATGATGGCTATTTAAAATTATTCGAACTATTAATCTAGATTGATTTAATCATCAACTTCTCTATTTGAATCATATGTCTCATGTTGTGATAAACCATAAACCTCAACGTATCACCAAGATTAAATTTTAACCACCTTAGCCAAAGTTTACATTTGGTTTTTCTTAATCCAACAGACTTAGCTCTTTCTATTAGATTGAGCATCTGATTCATGTCTTTTTTGAAAGTAATGATCACTTCTTGTCTTACCCCTATATCTTTTGGATCCATTTTAGGAAAAGTTTTCATCGCCATATTTACTTTCCCTGCTTTTTTAGGCAGCATGGATTTTGCTGAATAATTTCCAAACCCAGCACATTTAAAATATTCTTGCGAAGGATTCTTACTTTCTGTTATCCTGTAATCTATTTCACCTATATAATACGCTCCATAAAGATTCATGTGTTCAAAGCACTCCAAGATATTCCAAGACTTTTCATCAGGTCGACTTTCCAATTGTTCCAAAGACAATCGTTCTATCTCATCGACTTTAACCAGCATCATTTCAACCTCATGCTTCAATTCATTCAATAAATCTCTACTCTTAACTTTCATAGTAATCGTTTTATTCAAAATTAAAGTAGTCTCCAGTTTAAAACATTGATTGAAATCAAGAATTACGCAAGCGACTTAAGGTCTCCGGTGTCATTCTTAAATAGGAAGCTATATACTTCAAGGGAATATGCTGGAATAACTGTGGACTTCTTTCCAACACACGATTATATCTATTTCTAGGTGATAAGGTTAGTAGATCAATCTCTCTTTCCATTAAAGATTGAACTAAACCATGCATCACTTCTATATGAAATTTCATATTTTCTTCTGAGTGATAAATAAAGTTTAGATAGGATTCCTTTGGAAGAACGAGTACCTCTGTTTTCTTTAAAGCTTGGATAGCAAGCTCTGAAGGCTTACCAGAAATAAATGAATTAATGGAGTTGATCATTGATCCATTATATCCAAATCTGATACTTATATCCTCTTCTTCATCTGAAATATAATAGGCTCTCACTGCTCCTTCTTTGATTAGATAAATATTACGCTCTATTTCTCTAAATGAGGTAATATACTCTCCTCTTTTGAAGATTTTCGTTTCAACGTCTCCTTAGATAAAACTCGAGTAATGGTTTAAAAAGTATGTTGATTGATTTTCGATATGCTCTATGTTTACTTAACTAAAAGTAAAGCTAATTTTATTCTTAATCCCCAATGTCATTGGTGTGATTAGCTGTAAATCTTCCAAATCACAAGTAACAGAGTAGGTATACAATTGTTTTAACACAACCTTCATTTCTAACATGGCTAAATGATTACCAATACAGAAACGACTTCCTTTACCGAAAGGTAAATACGCTTCAACTTGTGCGGATGTTTTTCCTAAAAATCGATCCGGATTAAAGTCATTTGGATTCTTCCAGTAATCCTGATTCCTGTGCATAGCATAAATAGATACAAAAACGGTATCTCCTTTTTGTACTGAAAGTCCGTTGATATCTACATCCTTTACAGCCTCTCTGCTCACAGCCCAAACCGGAGGATAAAACCTTAATCCCTCATGAATCAAGGCTTGTAAATAATCGTCATCATTCGCTTTTAAAGCTTGAAGCAATTTAAGCTTAACCTCAGGATGACTTTCAATCAATTGGACCAGAAATGTAAGTGCGTTTGATGTAGTTTCTTGTCCTGCCACATACAATGTAATTAACTCATCAACCAATTGAGTTGTAGACAGCTCCTTACTGTTCATCTTTTTTAAATCAACCAACCATTGAAGTACATCTTACTTCGATTCATTAGAATTTACTCTAGCTTCAACCTTCCCTTTCACGTATGTGCGAATGGTATAGTGTGCTTCTTTAAATCCTGCATTTGCTTTATTGGGAAACCAAAGAGGAAGTTTTAACGGATTCTTTAATTTATCATTGGCATGCATTCGCAGAGTCAATAGTAAATCCATTAAATCTCTACCTTTCATTTCAGCTTTATCTTCTGAGAACAAAATAGCAGATATGATTTCAGTAATCAGTTCTGTAAAAAAGGCCTGAAGATCTAGCTTTGTATCCTTGTGCTTCAGTAAAAAAACTTCTGTTGTATTTTCTACCTGTTGATGAAGCGACTCTATACTTTTCTTTGAAAACTTGGGTTGCAAGATCCTTCTCTTCTCCAACCAATCTTGTCCTTCATTAGTCAACAAACCATTACCTAGAAAATCGGAAACTCCTTTATAAGCGAAGCTCTTTCTAAAATGCTTGTCTTTTTTCTGTAGCACCTCAACAATAGGATCAGGATCAAGTAAGAAATGAAACTTTCTGAAAGCAATGTTACATGTATAGGTTTTGAGGCCTTTATTTTGAAGATTCTCAACAAAACCTAAGGTATTTCCTGCAAAATTCTTTGTTTGTCCCCAAAACCAATGATTTTTCATGACTGTAAAAATAGAAATGAATATCCGCTCTTAAAGTAATTCCTCTTATTTTAGTTGTCATTCAATAGATTATGAAATTCACACCTACTCAAAAAGAAGATCTACCAAGAATAATGGAGATTGTTAAAGAAGCTCAACACTATTTGGCTGATTTAAATATTGATCAATGGCAAGATAATTATCCTAACGAAGAGACCATTTTAAACGACATTGAAAAGAAGCAATCCTTTGTAATTAAGGACAATGGACTTATTATAGGAACTACTGTTTTCACTACTGAAGAAGATTTAAACTACAGAAAAGTGGAAGGTGGCTCTTGGTTAACTCCAATGGACAATGTTTATGGTGTAATTCATCGTATAGCGGTCTCAAATGAATACAGAAGTAAAGGCTTTGCAAAATTCGTTTTTAATCACTGTGAGCAACTACTGAAGGAACAAGGTGTTGAAAGTATGAGAATTGATACGCATCGAGATAATCTTGGAATGCAAAGTTTGGTAAAAACATTAGGTTATAAATATTGTGGTATTATCTACCTTGCACGTGGTGGTGCTGAAAGATTCGCCTTTGAAAAAACATTAAATTAAATCAATGAAAACGCTAGTTCTATCTCTACTTATTCTTCTAATTGCTTGCACAGCAAAGCAGCCGGCTAAAAAAGAAGTCGAAAAAGAAACAACTTATACCGTTTTGATTTCTAAAGCTCATAAACTTAGACGTTACAAAAAATGGTTAGATGCTCATTCTGAGAACTTAATCATTCACCATTTATATGAATTAAATGAAAATCAAGTCGATTCACTTCTTCCTCTTGCTGATGGTATATTGATTTCAGGTGGTGAAGATGTAGAACCGGCTAAATACGGTAAGGGAGACCAAATTGAAAGATGTGGTAAAATCAACCTAAAAAGAGATTCTCTGGAGATCAAAATGATCAATTTTGCAATGACGAATAAAGTTCCTCTTTTCGGAATTTGTCGTGGAGAACAAATCACAAACGTAAGTCAAGGTGGTTCTTTAATAATAGACGTCCCGAGTGACGTTGGAACTGAAGTATTACATAGAGGTACAGATTCAACAAAAGCTTATCATGCCATAAACGTGGTGAAAGGTTCTATGCTTGATTCCATTTGTTTAGGAAAGACGGATACAGTAAGATCATCTCATCATCAAGCCGTGGAAAATTTAGCTCCTGGATTTATGGCTGCTGCTTATTCTCCTGATAGCGTTATTGAGGCTATTGAGTTAATCGATAAAAGTCAACACCCATTCGTATTAGGCGTTCAATGGCATCCAGAAAAAATGGGATATGACAACGTGTTATCTGGTTGTTTTGCTGAAGCTTTTTTAAACGCTGTAAAGAAATAATTATGACCATCTTAATCGTCAACGGACCAAATCTAAACTTGCTTGGAAAACGTGAACCGGAAATTTACGGACATGCTACTTTACAAGATTTAGAAAACGATATTAAATCTCAGTTTTCAGAACATGAATTTACATTTGTACAATCTAACCATGAGGGAGTTCTTATCGACTGGATCCATGAATACGGTTTTAAAATAGACGCAATTATTGCAAACTTTGGAGCTTATACGCATACCTCTATCGCTTTAAGAGATGCTATATCAGCAGTACCTGCTAGATTTGCTGAAGTCCATATTTCTAATATTCATGAACGTGAAGCATTCAGACACCATAGTTACTTCTCAGATATCGCAGAAAAGGTTGTCATTGGTGAAGGGCTTCAAGGATACGCTATAGCAGTCAATCATCTTATTCAATGAATTGGGAGCAAGGCATAAAAAGTTTCTCTCATTACTTAAAGCTAGAAAAGTCTCTTTCTGCTAATTCTATCGAAGCATATATTCGAGACATCAAAAAACTCGCTGACTTTAGTAAATATGAGCTGAACGATGCAAAACCTGCAGACTTAACTTTAAAGCAATTACAATCATTCTTAACTTTTCTTTATGACTTGGGGCTATCAGCCAGAAGTCAAGCTAGAATTATTTCGGGAATAAAAGGCTTTTATGGTTTTCTGAAATATGAAAATGCGATTGAAATAAACCCAAGCACACTTCTTGAAGCTCCTAAACTAGGTAGAAAACTACCTGTTATTTTAAGTATAGAAGAAATTGACCTTTTACAAGAATCCGTAGATATGAGTAAACCTGATGGTCAAAGAAACAGAGCTATTATAGAAGCTTTGTATTCATGTGGCCTTCGTGTTTCAGAACTAACTAATCTTAAAATTTCTGATTTATATAGAAATGAAGGCTTCTTTAGAATCACCGGAAAAGGAAACAAACAACGATTGGTTCCATGTGGTAGAAGAGTCTTACATGAAATTGATACCTACCTTCAAAACAGACGTTCAGAGCTTAACATTCAAGCTGGACACCAAGATTTTATATTTCTAAACAGAAGAGGTAAACAGTTGACTAGGGTCATGATTTTCACTATTGTAAAAGATTTGTGCTCTGTTGCAGGAATTAAAAAAACAGTTTCTCCTCATACCTTCAGACATTCATTCGCAACTCACCTATTGGAAGGTGGTGCAGACTTAAGAGCCATTCAAGAAATGCTTGGCCACGAGTCTATTTCTACAACAGAAATATATACCCACTTGGATAGACAATTCCTTCAAGAAACCATTGCTAACTTTCATCCAAGAAGCTAATGTCTATTCGTATTCAAAACCTGAAAAGCAAAATCAATTCTTCATTTGAATTGAACATCGAACATCTTGAAATAGAAGCTGGAGAAATACTAGGAATAGGCGGTCAAAACGGATCCGGAAAATCAAGTCTATTCGAAGCTATACTTGGTAACATTGCGTTTGAAGGGAAAATTGATTCGAAGGAAACCGCCGTAGTATATCAAGAAGCCAATGTATTCACTCATTTATCTGTTGCTGAAAACGTTACGCTTGGACTGGATTCCAACAAAGACAGCGTCTTAAATGAAATGCTATCTCTTTTCGACTTGAAAGAATTTGAATTCATTAAAGCTGACTCATTATCCGGAGGACAAACACAGCGCGTTGCTATTGCAAGAAGTCTAGCTTTAGACCAACCTACTCTGCTCTTAGATGAATCTTTCAATCAAATTGATGACATTACGAAAGGCAGAATACTAACTAAGCTAAGAGCTTATCTAAAAGACAAAAACATAAGCTGTATTCTTATTTGTCATGATTTCAATGATTTGGAGATATTTTGTGACTCTATAGCAATTTTAAAACAAGGGCGAATGGTACATCATTCTTCCATCGAAAGTAAGGCTGACTTATCAAAAGCCAAAGAATTGATTTAATCCTTGGTAAGTATTACCAAAAGAAATCGATAGCTTTAACGTTAGTAAACAAAGTGTTTCGCATGAGTTTCAAGAAAACCCTTTTCTTTCTATTATTATTCCCTCTCCTATTATTAGGACAAGGAACATTTTCTGTAGATAAGAAAAAGTTTGAAACGGGAAATCACGAGCAGTTTTCTGGTATAATCGACAGTGTTAAAATCACCAATACCAGCAATGAAAAAATCTACATTTTTGTAACAACTACATCCAAGGAAATTGATTATCGGTTACCAAAACGTGGAATTGGTGCAAACAAATCAGATTATCTAGTCTTTATATCACACCCTAAAAAGACCGGTAATTTCAATCAACATTTAAATATATTCTCCAGAAGCGGACAAAAATCAATTAAAGTTGAAATCACAGGAAGAATTAAATCCTTCGATCAACACTATGATGAAATATGTCCAACATTTGATAACCCGAATAGACAACAAGCATTACAGGTTAGCGCACAAATCAAAGTCATTGATAAAATAACACAAGTCCCGATTGACGGAGCTCAAGTTATTCTATCAAAATCTCAAAAAGAAAAATTTCTGTCTACGGATAGAAACGGACTTGTAAAAATCCTAATTCGTTTGGGTTTATATAGAGTTGTAACCAATGCTCCTGGCTACTTAAGCAAAGACATTGATCATTATTTCAATAGAAGCAATAACAGTATAACGATTCAATTAATCAGAGATAAAGAGCAACTAGAAGACCTCCCGTTAATTGAAGATAGAATTGAAAAACAAGAAGAAATCATTGTAAACAATGAACCTGTAACGGTTGTAAAACAAGAAGAGGAAGAAGAAAAGGTTTCTGAAAATTTCATTAAACCTGAAGAGAAAAGTGAAGACGAAGTGGAAGAAGCTGCTATCATTGACGACCCAAGTACGTTTACAAAAGGACTTTATAAAAGAAACAACTTGATCTTTTTAATCGATGTTTCTAATTCTATGGGACTTAATAAACGGCTAGAGAAAGTTAAAGAGTCAATGATTCATTTGATAGATTTACTTCGACCAGAGGATTACATAACCATCATCACTTATCAGCAAATCACTGATGTGATGATGGATAGAGTATCTGCAGTTAATAAAGACTCATTGAAACTGGCAATCATGGGATTAAGTCCACACGGATCTACTAAGGGAAAGAAAGCAGTCAATAAAGCTTACGAAGAAGCTAAAAAACACAAGATAGCTGGAGGTAATAATCAAATTATCCTAGCAACTGATGGTGGTTTTGACGGATTAGGTAAATCGCAGTTTAAACTGTTGTCTTATGTCCGTTTTCAAAGAATGACCACAGGAATTAATTTTTCGGTATTGTGTTTTGGTTTTAACCGTCAAGGGAAAGACCTTTTAAGACAATTGTGTATCGCTGCCGGAGGTAAGTTCTATGAAGTAGAAAAAGACGAAAATGTAGTTGAATTACTTGAGAAGGATGTTCGAAGAAATTCTTTGATTAAGATTAAGAAGTGATAATTCGGAGTTTATTGAACGGGCTATTCTAAATATAGTTAAACGGGCACGCGCAGGGGGAGCCCCTACCACATTACAAAAAACTATACTTTAACAAGAACTG
This sequence comes from Flavobacteriales bacterium, assembly GCA_965661855.1. GTDB lineage: Bacteria > Bacteroidota > Bacteroidia > Flavobacteriales_C > CBFIFL01 > CBFIFL01. The sequence goes on along the minus strand of CBFIFL010000014.1, from coordinate 28,268 downwards.
TAGGGGCTACCCTTGCGGGTGCCCGCTTTACTAAAAACCTCCCTACCCTAACAAAGCTTTTGCATTCGCTTTTGCTTCTTCGGAAATACTACTACCAGAAAGCATTGTAGCTATTTCTAGTAATCTATCTGATTCATTTAATCGTTCAATCTTTGAAATGGTAGAAGTAGCTGTTTCTTCCTTACTTACCTTAAAATGACTTTCTCCCTTTGCCGCTATTTGAGGTAAATGTGAGATGGTTAGTAATTGTAAATGACTACTCATTGAAGCCATTACCTCTCCTACTTTACCAGCAATATCTCCTGAAATACCAGTATCAATTTCATCAAAAACAATTGTAGGTAACGCCGAAACTTTTGCCGTTATACTCTTTAGCGCTAGCATGAATCGAGCAATCTCTCCACCAGACGCGATTTTAGTAATAACCTGTGGTGCTTGTCCTTTATTAGCTGAGAATAAAATACTCACTTTATCCAGACCATTTTTACTTGGAGAAGGCATTAGTTCATTCGTTATTTGAATTTGTGAAGAAGCCATTCCTATTTGAGAAAGGATTCCCAAAATCTCTTGCTCCATATTATTGAAAGAAGCTTTACGCTTTATACTAAGAGCTTTACCAAGCTTCATTAAAGCTTTCAATTGCTTTTCAGTGCTTTCCCTTAAAGCCTCTAAATCAGAACCTAAAGAGGTAATACTCAATAGCTGTTCTGATAAACTATCTCTTATGGCTATTAATTCAGTTGATGAATTCACTCGGTGCTTCACTAATAGATTATTCAAAACATCTAATCTATCCGATACTATTTGCTTTCTCTCTTCATCAAAAGACAATGATGATCCAGCTAATTGTATCTCTTGACTTAAATCACTGATCTCCACTTCCGCTTCGTTCAGACGCTTATATATTTCTCTTAAAGAATCGTTTAAATCTGAAAAAGGACTTAGCTCTTGCAGCATTTTCTGTAATGATGATAACACATTTGAGTCGCTATCAGCCATTTCTTCAGAAATAGAATTTAAAACTTGAGAAAGGTCTTCAGACGATTCCAACATTCTTTGCTCTTCTTCTAAGCCTGCGTGCTCCTCTCCTTTTAAATCAGCTTCATCTAATTCATTAAACTGAAACTGAATATAATCTTGATCCGCTTTTAACTTCGCGTCTTTCTCTTCTAAATCTCTAAGCTTCTCCAAATCTTCTTGATAAGCTAGATAGTTCCTTTTATAATCTACCAATAAATCTCCTGCCCCTGAAAACAAGTCAATCATTCTCAATTGGAAATAAGCATCAGAAAGAAGTAAGTTTTCATGTTGTGAATGAATATCAATCAAAGCATCACCAAAACTTCTCAATACTTCAAGATTTACCGGCGTATCATTAATGAAAGCTCTCGACTTTCCACTAGCGTTTACCTCTCTTCTTACCGTACAAACATCATCTTCATCCAAATCGTGAAGTGAAATTAACGCATCTAAGTTTCCTTTTGATCCATCAAATCTAGCCTCTACAACACATTTCTTCTCTCCATTTCTAACAACTGTTTTGTCTGCTCGTTTACCTGCAATCAAACCTAATGCTCCTAAAAGAATAGACTTACCTGCACCGGTTTCACCTGTTATAGCGTTAAAACCTTTAGAAAAATCAATTTGTAATGATTCAATTAAAGCGTAATTCTTAATGGATAAACTCAATAACATAAACAGCTGTTTGTAAATATAAAATTAGTGCATATTTCTTAGATTCAATGGAATCTAAGTAATTTTACATCATGAGCGAAAGACGAGTAGTTATAACAGGTTTGGGTGCACTTACACCTATTGGGAATGATGTAGAATCTTTTTGGAACAATGCACTTGCAGGAACCAATGGTGTAAAGAAAATCACCAAGTTTGACACGTCTAAATTTAAAACTCAGTTTGCGGCTGAAGTAACAGACTTCGACCCTAACAAATACCTAAGTCGTGCTGAAATAAAAAGGAATGACTTATACACGCAGTACGCAATTCATGTATGTGCTGAAGCTATGGAAGATTCAGGTATAAACATGGAAACCATGGATCCGTTTGACGCTGGTGTGATATGGGGTTCAGGTCAAGGTGGATTAACGACTATGGAACAAGAAATCATGTCGTATGTGGAGAATGATAAAAACCCTAGATACAATCCGTTTTTAATTCCAAAATTTTTAACGAACATGGCTGCCGGACTAGTATCTATGAAGTTTGGATTAATGGGGATTAATTACGCCACAGTATCTGCTTGTGCTACGGCTAATTCAGCCATGATGGATGCATTCAACTACATCAAAATGGGAAAGGCGAAAGTCTTTTTAACAGGTGCTTCAGAATCTCCCATTTCGGATGCTTCTATAGGTGGCTTTAACGCCTTAAAAGCTTTAGCTACTGATAATGATAATTTTGAAACTGCTTCTCGTCCTTTTGATAAAAACAGAACCGGTTTTGTAATGGGTGAAGGTGCAGCTTGTATCATCCTTGAAGATTACGAGCATGCAAAAGCAAGAGGTGCTAAGATTTATGCTGAAATGCTTGGTGCATCTATGACTGCTGATGCCTACCACATGACAGCTTCTCATCCAGAAGGTAAAGGTGCTTCGGTAGCTATGGAAAAAGCCATTAAGGAATCAGGATTAGATAAGTCTCAAATCAATTACTTAAATGCACACGCTACTTCTACACCGAAAGGAGATATTGCTGAAATGAATGCCTTGTCAAAGGTTTTCAATAAACATAAGTCTACTTTAAATATTGGAGCCAGTAAATCTATGACAGGACATCTATTAGGGGCTGCAGGAGCTATTGAAGCAATTCTTTGTATTAAAGCTGTTCAGGAAGATGTAATACCGCCTACAATTAATACCAAAGACATTGATGAGGAGATTGATCAAGACTGGAATATAATATTAGACGATGCCAAAAAGACTACCGTTGAAGGAGCCATGAGTAATAGCTTTGGCTTTGGCGGACATAATACGGTGAGTATTTTTGGAAAGCTGATTGATTAGCTGATGTGGTAATTTGCTGATGAGCTAATTTATGAAATCAGAAGCATTACACGATTTAGTTAAATAATTTGTGCCCAACAATACATAAAAAAAGGAGCCTCCATCTAGAAACCCCTTCAGTTATATTCCAATTAGCTAATTATCAAATTAACACATTACCTAAGCACCGACTGGATATAAACATTCGCTTCAGACCAAGTTTTAGAAACGCCATCAGCTCCTTTATGTAAATCGAAACATGCTTTGTTCAGCTCATCAACAGCTGGCTGTGCTTCAAAAGTCAATAAGTCTATCGTTCCTGAAGCTCTTACCGTATCTCCAGATTGCTCATAAGCCAATACTAGATCTTTCTCAATTGCGTTAAGATTTAATCCTAAAGTGATTTTTCCATTTGACTCATCAATACTCTTTACACTAGCATGAATGGTATCAGTTCCAGCCATTGCTCCGAAAAACAAAGTTGAAATCTTCTTATCTCTGTCTGGGTTATTCGTATTGACTGAAGAAGTTAGAATAGCAATTGTTGCTCCTTCAAAAACTTCTTTACCAGTTGAACCTTCTTTTGTATTTGAAACAGTGAACTTGTCAAACTTTCCTTTAACCTCCACTTTATCCGTTGTTTTAAATCCACCAAACTGAATGTTAGTAGAAACGTAATCGTACTTTAAATTTGACTTAACTTCTACCTCTGGTACTTCCACCTTTTTAACCTCTGTATTTCCTCCACAAGAAGCTAAAACTGTTACTAAACCTAATCCAAATAACGTATTTCTAAATGCTGACATATCTTTTTCTTTTAAAACTACAAACTATTGCGTGAATTGACTTTAGTATTCTGTTAATTTTCTCTCAATGATTTACAAACCTCACAGTAAAGTGATTTTATACTTGCATCATCAAATACTTGAAAATCAATATTACAAGGACCAAAGAACATATCGCAAAACTCATGCTTTCCAATCCTTTGACTAGACTCTACTAAAATAGCTTGATAATCAGACTTTCCTTCTAAAATAGAGCTAACTACCATTGTTTTGACCATGTCTATGTAGACACCAAGATCAAACATTTCTTCACTTGCAAAAGGCTTGAAATACTCAATAGCCCATTCTGATTTACCAAAAGCTAAAAAGTAATAACCTAAACTTTTTCTTAGAATTGGCTCTAAACTTAGACTGTCATAGTGTTCCTTAATCCTATCCAGAGAGCCATTTCCTATATATTTATTTGCTCCTTGATTTCTTTTAAAGTGATTATTGGAGATAAGAAATTCTTTGTAGACCATGTAGTCTCTTTTTACAGAATCAGGCAATTCCGGATTCGCCTCTAAAAAGCGATCAACCACACCTACCGACACCTTCTTTTTAAAGAACCTTGAGAATTGATTATTCAAAATCAAAACATCCATCTGCTCTTGTATGATTTTATTCTTAGGCATGTGCTTAGCAAATCTTTCCAATGCTATATAAAACTGATTATCAGGAAGATTCTTTCTTGTAAAATCACATTGAATTAAATTAAAGTCTAAGACTAGAACTCCTTCAGTAGATAGTTTCCCTAAGTAGTCTTCGTATTTAATTGAATCAGCTAAAGTGGCCTGAATCAATAAACCTTGAAGATCTATCAACCTTTTAGTATCCCTTCTTCTTTGTCCGGCTGAAACCTTCTTCAATCTTTCAAATCTCTTTTGATACTCTGCAAAAGCTTGATCAAACTTATCTATTGCTCGTTCTTCAATTCCTAACACCAACAAAACCTCTCCATACCTTTGAGCATCTAACAAGGTATCAAATTCAGTAATATGTGCATTCACGTATGATCGAATAGAATCATTCGACCAATCTTTCATAAAGGAAAACGAGCTAGTATCCGCTTGTTCTCTAAACATTTCAAAATTCTCTTGAGTATTTACAATCAACTTAATGTCTTGATCTTGTCTTTCCTGGAAAGAATTCAGCAATACCTCTCCTCTTTTTTTGTATAACTTAGCGTTGATCTCAGGTGTACCTTCTATACTCGCAAAGGCATTAACCCTAATCTCTTTAACAAAGACCCTATCATCATCAATTACGGTTAAAATAGAATCCAAATCATCGGAATGAAAATCTGTACTGTTTCTTTTGAAGTAAACTCTGAAATCAACATTTTGAATGTTCACCTTTTGATTCATTTCAGCTGTTGGAAACTGATACATCAATTGAGCTTGAGGCAAAGGAGGAAGCATTAAACTCCCACAATAACCTTGAAAATCAATAAACTTAGCGACTTTTCTATCTCTGATGTAAAGCAAAGAAATCAACTGTTTATTTTGACTAAAAGCAGGTATTGAATCAATAAACAAACCGGCACACTTCAATCCTCTATCTCCTCTAGTTTGTTCGATCAAAGTATCGATCCTTGCAAGTAATTCTTTTTGATATACAGGCTTTGTAACCATACCATTGAAAATACACCCACCATTTTCACGATTTGGTCTTATGTAATTATTCTCCGGAGCACAAGAGTAAGTTGTTTCATAATTAACCACTTCGAAAGCTAAACCATCTTTCTTTTCTATAAACAGCTTTCTAAAGTAACGGAGGTTTTTAACGCATAAATACAAACCATCCTCTCTAACATCTAGCGTAATATTTTCATCTAACCATTTTGGATTAACCTTGCTTATCTTGGGATCTTCAGGAAGACCTAACTTCCAGGAGTGCTTTTTATGCGGAGGAGGTAAAGTCTTTCTTGCAAATCCTTTCAAGCTATCTAAACTAAACGTGTCCTTCTTAAAAAGCTCCTTGTTTGGTTTATAAACAAAAGCATCAGGAACATTTGCAAAAACTTGAGTGATATAGATCTTAGAAGAATTTTCTTCTGTTTTAATCGAAACACCGGTAACATCGTATTCAGATGACATGATGTTCGCAAAATGTCCTTTTGAGTGAACCCATGCCTCAACAGCAGTATTCACGATCCACTTTCCATCTGGGGTATCTGCGTAATCTACAAAAGCGACATTCTCACCAACTATGTATCCTTTTCCACCACTAACTTCAACTCTATCAGCAGGAGAGTAAAGGCTATCTAACTCTAATTCGTAATGATTTAAAATATCATTTTCAAACATGTACTTGGAATGAATCTCCGCAGCCTTATAGCATACAGTTTCATTCAATAATGGCTTTAAGCCATACACTTGTCTTACACTGTCGATAGCTGATTTTATTTCAGCTTCTAATTCAAGCTTATTTACCTGTGCTACAGAAGTGTAAAGAACAGAAAGTACAAATAATATAATTAGGTTAATCTTCATTTTTTAAAGCCTTCAATTTGTAATCAAAGATCAAAGCTATTGATTTTGATCTTTCTTTGAAAAGATCGGCATTATCTCCGAAAAACTGAAGATCTAAATTGGAAAGAAAAAGCTCAAGCCATCTATCAAAATGTTTTGATTCAATTGGTAATGGCATGTGTTTATTGAAAGGATTCCCTTTATAACTCGCTTCTGGAAAAACCATACTTCCCCAAAACTTGTACATGATCTCGAGATGACTATCCCAGTCCACCTTAGCAAAGTCGTTAAAAATCGGACCTAATAAATCATCTTGATCTACCTTATCATAGAAAGTATCCACCATTTGCTGGATGTCTTTCATAGAAGTGATTTCCTTTTTACTCATACAATGAATTTAAGAACTAATGGAAAATGTTTTGATGATTAAAGTCAATGTTTAATATCCACCATAAGATTTAAATATAATGGTATCCTTGGTACAGCTTAGCTTTGGTCTATATCCATTTTCAACGTAATACGCCGAAAGCAAAGTATCGTTTTCACTAATAATTTTCACCTGAAATGTTCCTTCTCCACCTCCAGAAAATGCAAAAGAAACATTTTCATAGTTAATAAGGTCTTCTTGACTAGCTGTTTCAAATATGCCACCACCAAAAAAGACAATTTCATTAATTCCTTCTTTATCGGTCAACTCGAGATCTACAATAACGTAATCTCCTTCACCAAGCTCTAAGCAATCTTTGTTTGCAGAACATGATATCAATATAAGACTTAGCAATAAACCATTTACAACTGCTCTCATCGCTTCTCGTTCTCAATCATGTCAATGTAAATATCCTCTACATGTTCACGAGCCCATTTGGTTTTTCTTAAAAATCCAAGGCTTGATTTCATATTTGGATTATACATAAAGCATCTGATTTTTACTTCATCAGCCAGATACGCCCAACCGTAATGATCAACTAATCGTTCTAAAAGCTGAGCAAGTTTAACACCATGTAATGGATTATTCAACTCTTCCTCAGTTGCTTGTCTTCTATTTTTTCGTGAAGGATTCTCTTCATTCAATTGTTCATTGGTTTTAGGACTAAAATCCTCCTTTGAACTATTTGTTTTCTCTTCCATTATTTCAATTCTTTAAACAGGAAGACTTATGCCTTCTCTAATTTTTTTGATCTTAAATCCAACACGACTAAAACAACTATAAATCCCCAAAACAAAGCGGATGCTTTATCGGTATCTAAATAATTGTTCAAAAATCCGTGAGCAAAATAAGTCATCAATCCTAGGTAAACCGATAGAAATACTCCTCGAGTATAATTATCCTGAATTACCTTATTCAGCTTATAACCATAATGTATTACGGCAGATAACAATGCCAACATAAAGAACATGCCTAGTAATCCCATTTCTGATAATGGACCTAAATACTCCGAGTGAGCATTCCCAGCATCACCAGCGTTTGTAGAAATTATTGTCTTGTCTTCAGGATCTTGATAAGGTGCGTAAACAAAAGCATAAGTTCCTGGTCCGGCTCCAGCTATTGGATAGTCTAAGAACATTTTCCATGCTGCATTCCATCTATTCAATCGCTCTAGGTTACTTGCATCAGAAGATACATTTGACATTGATTCAACATGTTCTGAAAGGCTAGAAGATGAATCTTGCTTATTCTTTGAAAGCTTTTGCATGATAGGTGTCCAAAACATAATCACTCCTGCCAAACCAGAAAGGATAACGGAACTAATCATCCAACCCTTTACTTTCAATTTAAATATGAGATATAATCCCATTGCACCTACTAAACTTAACCACGCTGCTCTTGTGTAAGACAATATAATTGCCACTGTAAAGAACAGCAGAACAGAAGCCATCAATGCCCTTTGTCCAGATCGAATATCTTTTCTAAAAGTTTGCCAAACTAAAAACGGATAAACCATTGCCAAAATAGCTCCATAGGAAGTATGATCTTTAAAGAATGGAGACATTACCCAGTGACCAGGCTTCTCTTCAAAAGCATACATGGAATGATGCACAATAGTGTATACGACAACTAATCCTAATGGAATGATATAGATCCAAAGCATTCTTGTCATTTTCTTCCCATCCACTAATACTTGAGAAGCAATGAAATAAAACGTTGCTAAAAACCACATCCTTGCCAACAAGAATTTAATCGAGACCAAAGGCAATTCACTTTTGAGTGCGGTCAGAAACATCCATAATGTCTGCAAGAGTATAATTATGGTAATTGGATGACGTATTATTTCTTTAGGAAATCCATCTCTAATAAGCTTTAGAAGAAAGACCATTAAAAGTCCGAATAGAACCGGTTCTGTTGGTAATATCATACCCACTCCATCTGTCAGTTTTTCAACATTGACCGATAATGGGACCATAAAAATCAACAAGTAGTAAAGTATGTTTAGGTGATAGAAAGCCAAATAGGCAATCATCAAAACAAAAGGCAAGGCCATGAATACATAAAATTCAAAAGCAATACCAACGGCTTGAATTAAAATGAATCCAGCCAGTAAAAAGTTTAAAGCATTTTTCTTTTGAAGAAAAGCGAACATTACTCTGGTTTAGCCTGGTTAAGAATCTTAACCTCTTCTCTGATTATCAAGAATAAACAAGCTAAAACAAAAACACTAAAAGTTGCTACAATAACAATTATAGATCTTTTTGGCTTCGCTTTTTTCTCTGGTTTATAAGCTTTATCCGTTTGGAAAAAGTTAGGCAATTTCTCGTATGCATCCACTTTCGCTTCTTCGTATTTCGCTTTGATGGTAGTTAATTGAAGACGTTCATTTTGAATTCCTTCTGTCAAAGACAAGTAAGCTGATCCGTACTTAGAAATTGAATCCATCTTTCCCTTTATTTCATTAGCTACTTTTCTTTTACCAGCCGAGATAGCTTTTGCGTACTCCGTTGAATAAGCTTCTGATTGAGTTTCAACATTAAGTACTCCTTTTTGCATAATCACTGAAAGCTCTTCCTCCATTTTAGTGATATCCTTTTTCAAGTCTTCGTACTTTCCTTTTACAATCTCAAAACCTTTCATCGAACGAGATCTGTGAATTTCTGTCTTAACTGAATCCAATAAAAAAGCCACGGTATTTGCCATGTCTGCAGCTTTCTGAGGATCGGTATCGTACACCTCTATTTCAACTGCCATGTACTCGTTTCTTTTGAAATTGAAGTTTTGAGCGTATTTTTTGAAAAGCTTAGTTCTTTTGAACTGATCAGTAGAATCTATTTCATAATGCTGCATTAAATCATATTCCTCAACCACTCTATCTCTAATAACTGCAGAGTTCAAAATCTGTAACAGTTGCTCTGCTTGCTCCTCTTCACCAAACTCAAGAACATTTGCTTTACCGTAGTTTTCTTTAAGCAAAGACTCTGAAATTGAATTAGTTGCGGATGGATAAAGCACTACCTTACCCATGAAGTAATTGTCTAACATTAAACTTCCTCCTGCCGAAACAATAGCACCAAGAACGGTTATAATAATTAACCACTTTCTGTATCCGTACAAAAAGGATAAAATATTAGCTGAATTATGATATTGATTATTTTCCATGTTATTCGTTTTCAACGCTCCTAAAAGTAGGAATTTTAAGCGAAGTTTAATGCTTAACTTTAAGCTCTAAATAATATTGTTTTGGGATTCAAATTAGCCGTAAATACTCGATTATTGCAGCAGAACAAGCTGGAAGGAATCGGTCGTTTTACTTTTGAAAACCTGAAACGTATGGTTAATAACCATCCTGAAGTTGAATTTCATTTCATTTTTGACAGAGGATATCATCAGGATTTCATTTTTGCAGACAATGTAAAGGCGCATGTATTAAGCCCTCCAACAAGACACGAAATCTTGCAGTTTTATTGGTTCCACATTAGATTGCCAAAGCTTTTGAAAAAGATTAAAGCTGATGCTTTCTTCTCGCCAGAGGCTTATAACATTCCTAATATTGGAATCCCTAGCTTTAACACACAGCATGATTTAGGCTTTCTTCATCGACCTACTGACTTACCAAAGTCAACATTAAAATTCTATCAGAAATACTTTCCTGTTTATACTAAAAATGCCAGCAAAGTTTTTACCGTATCTGAGTATTCAAAAAACGATTTGATTGAACAATATGGAATAAATTCTGAAGACATTGAGGTTATTTACAACGGACATGAACATATTTTAACGGGAGAATTAAAAACCATTCATGATCAAGCATACTTTTTATATGTAGGTAGTCTTCACTCTAGAAAAAACATACTTCATACACTTAAAAGCTTTGATGAATATAAAAACCAATACGGTACTGATAAACAACTCCTTATCGTTGGACGTGAAATGTTTTCAGATAAAGAGAGTGAATTGTTTTATTCGAGTATGAAGCACAGGCAGGATGTTATTTTCACGGGTTATGTTTCAGACGCTGAATTAGCTTGTTACTATCATCATGCAGATGCGCTAATTAACCTTTCTTATTTCGAAGGTTTTGGAATTCCGCTACTTGAAGCATTTAGTCATGGCATTCCGGTTATAGCATCCAATTGCTCTTGTTATCCGGAAATTGCTTCGGATTCAGCTCTGCTAGCAGATCCGGAGGATATTGAAAGCATTGCAAAGAATATGCACTTAATCACCTCTGACCTAGAATTAAGAAAAGAATTAATTGAAAAAGGACTAAAGAATAAGGAACGCTTTTCTTGGAACAACAGTGCTGAGAAAATTATGAATACAATATTAAAATATGGGACTTAAAAACTTCCTTACAAAGGACAAGATTGAAGCAGGCTGTGACGAAGCAGGAAGAGGTTGTTTAGCAGGTCCTGTTGTAGCAGCATCTGTCATACTGCCAAGAAACTTCCGATGTCCTGAATTAGATGATTCAAAAAAATTATCCTTAAAGAAACGACTGGCCTTACGTGAATTGATTGAAAAGAAAGCTTTAGCATATGCTGTTTCATTTATTGATCATGAAAAAATTGACGAGATCAATATCCTTAACGCTTCTTTCCTTGCAATGTCTGAAGCAACAAAACAATTAAGCCAAACTCCTGAAATACTGCTGATTGACGGAAACAGATTCAAGTCGGACTTAAACATCCCTTTTGAATGTATTATCAAAGGAGATGGAAAGTTTAAATCTATTGCTGCTGCATCGGTATTGGCTAAGACCTATCGTGATGAATACATGGAGAAAATGCATGTAGAATTTCCAGATTATGACTGGATAAGTAACAAAGGCTATCCAACAAAAAAACACAGAGAGGGAATTAAAAAAGTAGGCTTATCTCCGATTCATCGATTAAGTTTCAAACAGACCGAAGAACAGTTAAAACTGGACTTTTAACATCTCTGTATTAATAACTTCGAGATTTTCTGTCTTTAAAAGCTCATCTAAAATCTATTTTTGATAGGAAGGTAATAAGAGTTATGAAAAAGGTAATTATTGGAGTTGTTCTAGCCGTGTTTTTACTTGGAGCTGGATACGTGATTTGGGAGTTTGCTTCTAAAAAGCCTGTTATTCAGAGCAAGGCAATGGATGCGATTCCAAAAGATGCAGCAATAATCGTTCGAAGCAACGATATGTTAGACTTTTGGTTTGACAAGGTCTATACACACAAATCTTGGTCTGTTAACCAACTTATACCAAGTTTCCAGAACATTGACGAAAAAATTCGATTAATCGATAGTCTGTCAAAAGACTTCCCTGAGTTCAACCATATTTCTTCCGATCACGAAGTCTACTTTTCAACTGTGATGACAGGTCCGAACAATTACGACATGTTAATTGTTTGTGAATTTACAGAAGAAGAAAAGCAATACTTCGACGCTTTTCAGGAAAAATACTTTACCAATAAAAAGTTGATCAAGCGATTATACAACGAAGAAACTATCTCTGATTTTGTAAGAGATAACGGAGAAAGAGTTTCATTTGCTATTGTAAACAACCTATTCCTTTCATCAGAGACACCTACTCTACTTGAGCGTTCTATCCTTGACTTGAAATCAAACGGAGGAATCAGTAAAAACGCAATGGTTAAAAAGCTTTTCAGTACAAGCAACTTGAAAGCTGATGCTAACATCTTCGTTAACTTCCAAAACTTAGGAGAACTGAATAGAACCTTTTTAAAGAATCACAAGATCTTTCTTTCCGACAATCCTACCGTTGGTAACTGGTGTGAACTAGACCTAAACGTAAAAGATCACGGAGTTTATTTAACGGGACTTACTGCAACAAAAGATTCTCTATCTGATTTCTTCTATAGTTTTAGACATCAAAAACCTGTAACATCCGAATTTGACAAAATACTTCCTGCTAATACTGCGGTATTTGTCCATTCGAATGTAACAGACAATGCTGCTTTTATTAAAGACTACTCTTCAGTATTAGACAAACATCAATTGTTATTTAATTATGAGAATCGATTGACTAACACGAAAGAAAAATTTGGAGAGGAATCAATAGGTAGATTAGTCAACACCTTAAGTGGTGACTGGTGTTCTTTTGTAACAGAACCTATTAATGAAAAGTTTGAAAATCAAATATGCTTGACATACAAATTGACGGATGTTGAAAACGATCAAAGAGCTTTAACCAATGTATTGGAGATGATTGACTCAGATTCTACATTCACCGAGACTTATCAAAACTATCAAATTAAAGAGTTCAATAACTCGCAAATTTTCAACTTCATTTTTAATCAAAAAATGGGACTTGACAATCAGTCCTACTTCACATACATAGAAGACTATGTGGTCTTCGCTAACGATCTTGGAAACTTGAAACATGTGATCAACTCTTATTTAAAAGGATTGACTTTAAGTAAAAGCTCTGAGTATGTAGAATTCTTGACCAAGTTCCCTAAAGAACATAGCTTCTATGCCTATATCAATCTGAATCATGGTAATACCATTTTAGAAAATAGTTTAAGAGATAATTACGCGAAAAAGTATCAAGCATTTCAAGATTCCAGTACTTCATGGAACAGAATGGCCTTTATGCTTAAAGGTGGAGAGGATTTAATGTATACCAATGTTTACATGTCTTATTCTCCTGTAAGAAAGGAAACTTCCATGTCGCTTTATTCAAAGAAGCTGAAAGCTCCTATCGTAACTGAACCAACAGTTGTACTAAATCACTACACCAAAGAGAAGGAGATTATTGTACAGGATGAAGAGAACAACCTATACTTATTAACCGCAGATGGTAAGCAATTATGGAGTCTGGATTTAGGAGAGAAAATCATTTCGAAGATTCACCAGGTAGATAGATACAAGAACAATAAAATTCAATACTTATTTAACACCCAAAGCTCTATTTACCTTCTAGATAGAAATGGAGAGAACGTTGAGAATTTCCCGGTTAGACTTAAAACAAAGGCTAGTAATGGACTTAGTGTATTTGATTATGACAAAAACAGGAAGTATAGAATTTTCTTAGCTCATGCGAACAAAGAAATCAAATGCTACGATATCAGAGGTAAGATCGTTCAAGGATGGAACGTTATGAAGACTAAATCGGAGATTGCAACGGAGATTCAATGGATTAGGAAGAGTGATAAAGATTACTTGACATTTGTTGAGCAATCTGGTCAGATCAAAGTTTTAAACAGAAGAGGGAAAGATAGAATACGAGTAGAAGAAAAACTTCCAGCAAACAAAAACTACTTTTTCAATGACAATGAAAATGTTGAAATGTGTTCATACTTATGTACAGATTCAGTTGGAACGATTCACCAAGTGAACTTCGCGAATGTAAAAACAGTTACTCCAGTTAAAGCTTATACTGAAAATCATCGTTTCTATTTAAATGATATTGATGCTGATGACTACAATGACTATATCTATTTAGATGAAGAAGAAATCGATGTATTTAAACTGAGTAAGACAAAATTGTTTGAGTTTAGCGATGGAGACATTGGTCATATTTCAAGCTTATCACTTCAAAAAGCAAAGAATGCTTACTTAGCCTTAGTTGATGAATCAGATGAAAAGACTTATTTAATCAATGGTATGGGAGCAATCGTACAAGGATTCCCGGTTGTGGGTAGTACACCTATGCTAGTGGAAGATCTGGATTTAGATGGGAAACCTGAAATGATCATTGGTGATCGAGAAGGGAATATTTACTTCTACTCATTTAGTGAAGGAGAAGTAGTTCAATAAACTAAAAAAGCCTTGACATAAAATGATGTCAAAGCTTTTTTACTATCTCTTTATTCTTGTGTCTATTCTTCTTCTACTTCAATCATGTTGAAAGGAACCTGAATAATTGCTTGGTAATCTTCACCAGCTTCCTCCATATCCTCATCATCTTCTTCAAAATGCCAGTTAATAATAACTTCACTTCCAGACTTATGAATACCCTCCAATTTCTTCAATACATCAAGAATACACTTTGATGAACTGGTATTGAAATACTCTAATTTAATATTCACCTTAGTTTTTTCTTTTGGTGAACCTGAATACTGATCTAAACCTTCTAGTACAGGCTTATAGAATTCGATTGAATTTTCAGGAATTGATCTTCCAATTAACTCTAATAAACCCGATTCTATATCAAAATTTACCGTTGGTGTCTTTGGTGTTCCGTCGATCTTGATGCTTTCCATATTAACTTAACTATTTCTTTTTGTTCTCAATTTTTATAAATAGGCTGAAGAATGAATATTCATTGTTCACCTTAATGAAGTCGTAATTCAATTTCCCTCCACTTTTCCTGGCAATATCGATTATTCCTAATCCTCCACCACCTTTATCAGAGTAGGTATTGTTATTCAGTATATCTCTATACAATTCTCTTAAATCTTCTTTAGATAATGAATTAATATTATCCAGCTTCCCTTTAAGATTATCCACCTTTTCTGAAAGCAAGTAGTTACCAGTCATAATGGAAAATTGATCATTCGTCTTTCCAATCATGAAGACAGCTTCTTTGCCTTGCTCCCCTTTAATACTTATGGATTTTGCTTCGTCTCTATGATGATATAGGTTTTGAAGACACTCAACAAGGACGTTATACACCTTTCGTTTAACCTTAGGCTGTTCATCCATGTTATCTAACTTGGCTTCCATAATAAACAAGATGGAATTAAGTAAATCAGAAGTCACGTCACCTTTAAAAGATAACATGATCTCATTTCTTTCCATTTTATTATAAAAGTCAAAAACGTCTAATGACATACTCTCTAACACTTTGTAAAATCACAGTCTAGTACTGCAAAAATTTGTTTTGGTTTCACTTTTCTTATAAATCTTATTGAAGAGTTATTTCAAAACTCAAATTACCAATAGTAACTGTGGCTTTATCATCACATGTTTGGTCTCCAAAATAAGTTGATCTTGTTTCTTTTCCAGCAGGAGATAAATCGACAACTCCAGCACTGATGTAATCACAAGATAGCTCTTGATATAAAGGCTGAACAATTACACTCGCGTAACTTACTCCTTCTCTATTTACACCATTAGCATTTCCATACGTCTTTAAAATATCATCTGATGTATCAACTGTGGTAGCTCCTGCTAACCATTCTGTCGTTTTAATCGACTCATATTGGATAATACCATTGGCTGTATGAATTTTACCACCACTAATATTACTTACCACTTCCATATCTCCAGAACTATTTGATTTCTTTAGTAAAGAAATTTGTCCTTCATGTAAAACACCATTAATATGATAATCAATCATTTCTACACTTACGTTCGATGAATCAGACAACCATGCAGAACCATAAGTAATAATCAACTGTCCAGAACGCGTTCTTCCATCTTCATCTGTACATCCAGCTCCATAATCAACCGTCATAACTCTTGGAAATATTCCAGACAAAGTTGAAACTGTTACCGAAGCACATGTACCTAAAACACCTTGCTTATCAACTCCTTCTTCATCAATTCCAATATTGTTTACTGCCGGAATAACTTGACTAAAAGAGCTTTCTGCGTATGCAAAATCAGCTGATGTTTGGGTATCATCATCTACTTCTACATCTCTTTCCCCGCATGCAGCTATACTTAAACATAAAGCCAATCCCAGATATAATTTATTTCTCATAGTATGTTAGATTTAGAATCATCTAACGAGAAATCATGTCAATTGTTACGATATTTACAGCAATAAAAAAGGAATCAAATGTCTGCATTAGGAAATCATATTTTAGTTGAGTTTACAGGTTGTTCACCAGAAACCTTAAATGATGTTAGCTTGATAGAAGGTTTAATGAATAAAGCTGCAGAAAAGGCTGATGCTACAATCATTAACTCTACCTTTCATCACTTCTCTCCTATCGGTGTAAGTGGCGTTGTTGTTATTCAAGAAAGTCATCTTGCAATCCATAGCTGGCCAGAGTATGGTTATGCCGCTGTAGACTTATTTACTTGTGGTGATGAAATTAATCCATGGATATCATTTGATTTTTTAAAAGAAGAGTTTGGTGCTGAAAACTACTCTGCTTTAGAAATGAATAGAGGTTCTTTGAGCTTACTAAGTCGTTTAGATGTAAATCTTGAAAGTCTTAGGTCATCTATTAAAAATAAAACGGTAGAAAATCGATTCGAAAGAAACTTATGGTTTACCGATAAAGATGACGATCAAGCTTTATCCATTAGATACAATGGAAACGTTTTGTACCGAGAAAAATCAGATTATCAAACAGTGAGTATAATCGACACTTACAAATACGGTAAGATGCTTACCCTGGATAAAATGGTAATGACCACTGAAAAGGATGAATTTCATTATCATGAAATGATTTCACATCCGGCTTTGTTTCTTCATGGAAAGGCAAAAAATGTACTAGTCATTGGTGGTGGTGATGGTGGTACGGTTAGAGAAATTCTAAGACATGATTCTATTGAACAGGTTACCATGGTAGAAATTGATGGATTAGTGATCGATGCATGTAAAAAGCACTTACCAAGTATAGCCTCTGCTTTCGATCATCCGAAGTTAAACTTGATAGTTGGTGATGGTTTAGACTTTGTGGCGAAGTCAAAAGACAAATACGACATTATATTTTGTGACAACTCTGATCCTGTTGGTCCTTCAGAAGGTTTATTCTCTCAAGAGTTTTACAGCCAATGTCACGATTTATTGACGGAAGACGGAATTTTCGTGGTTCAAGGAGAAACTCCAAACTTCAATCAATCTACTTTCATTGATATTAACAAGACCATTAAAACGGTATTTGGTAACGATAGAGCTGCTATCTCCTTCTTTCCTGTCCCTACCTACCCAACAGGCTACTGGTCTTTTCAGTACGGATTCAAATCAGAACGAAATCCGAAAATAATTAGTAAAAGTGACGTTAATAGATTTTCAATTGATCAGGACTTACAATATTATAATCATGATATTCATATTGGAAGCTTTGCTCTTCCTAATTACATTAGAAAGTTAATTTCATAAGCCGAAAAATAGAGCAAAAAAAAAGACCAACTTTCGTTGATCTTTGTAGTGGGAAATAAGGGATTCGAACCCCTGACCCCCTCGGTGTAAACGAGGTGCTCTGAACCAGCTGAGCTAATTTCCCAAAATTTTAACTTAACGTCTTTCCCTGTTTGGGTTGGCAAATATACGACTGTTTTCTGTTATTCCAAAGCATTATACAATAAAAACTTGTCTCAAAATCATAACCAACTGAAAATCAACTTGTTTTTTTTTAATATAAATCACTTCAGCGAAAACAATACTTTATTTTACTCTCTTTTCATTCTTTGCTTATATACCACAGGTTGAATTGTGAAGCTTTGAGATACACCATTGAATCATACCATCTCCGTTAATACAAAATTCAATTCCAATATACTCTGCTGATATCAATCAATGAATAGTATTATACTAACCGAGCGAATAGTGTTAAAACAAAAAATTCCGGCCAAGGCCGGAATCTAAATATGTTCAATGTAATGGTTGTAATACCTTACTATCTTTCAATCTCTCCTCTGTTCATTTTTGCTAAAGTCTCTAAACCTTCTTTTGCAAAATTAGCCCAAAGTGTATTTGGATATCTTTTAATCAAATCTCTATAATAAGCTCTTGCGCTTCTTGTATCAACCAAGTCTTCTTGGTAGATATAAGCTATTTGATATAATGCTTGATCACCTTTTGCACCTTTAAAACCATCAAACTTTTCGTTTGCTGCTTTCTCATACATCTTGATAGCATCTTTACCTTTTCCAGCTCTTTGCAAAGCCATACCTACTTTAAAGTACATTTCAGCAATCAAACTATCCTCTGGAAAAACTACTTCGAATTCAGTCAAAGCAACTACCATACTATCCACAGCTACAGTAATTTGACCCAAATCATTGGCATCTTTATACTGTAATTCTCTTTTTTCAAAAGCTCCTAACAATGAATCTTTCGCTGGCTTTTGTTCACCACATGCAACTAATATAGCTGCTATTAATACTGGGAGAATTATTCTTTTCATAGTAAATTTTTCTTCGCTTATATGAGATTTTAAATATATGAAAAATATGATTACCTCCTCTTGTTTGCTAACGGGAAACGCATTTTATATGATGCTCTCACTTCACCTTTTGCAATCTTGGTTAATTTTTTACTCAACAATCGCTTTCTCATTGCGCTCAACTTGTCAGTAAACAAGACTCCTTCAATGTGATCATACTCATGCTGTATCACTCTAGCAGCCAATCCCGAAAACTCTTCTTCAAACTCATTAAAGTTTTCATCTTGGTATCTGATTCTTATCGTTTCTTGACGATTAACATCTTCTCTAATCTCTGGAATAGAAAGACAACCTTCAGAAAAAGCCCATTCATCACCTTCTTCTTCAAGAATCTCAGCATTTATAAAAACCTTTTTGAAGTCTGCTAATTCAGGCTCTTCTTCAGAAAAAGGAGTGGCATCAACTAAAAACAAACGAATAGATTTTCCTATTTGTGGAGCAGCTAAACCAACACCTTCTGCGTTATACATGGTCTCCCACATATCTTCTAATAACTTTTCAAACTCTGGATAATCTTTATCGATATCGTCTGCAACCCTTTTTAGAACAGGATCTCCGTATGCAACAACTGGTAATATCATATCATTTGATTTTGTACAAAACTAAGCATCTAAGGCAAAGATTGCATGTACGATTGTAAAATAATCGCAGCACTAACTTTATCTATCACCCCTTTATCTTTTCTCATCTTTTTACTTCCTCCCATCATATGGATGGATTGCTTCGCCAATTTTGATGTAAACTGTTCATTTTCACGGACAATTTCCATCTCTTTAAACTTTCTCCCAAAATGAATAACTTGGTCATCAATAATTTTGCCAATCTTATCTTGTTCTCCGCTTAATCGTTTTGGCTCGCCAACAACTAAAATATCAACTTCTTCTTCCTGAAAGTATTTCGTCAAAAACTCAAGAAGATCTTTTGTATGGACCGTTGTTAAAGGATTTGCTATTATTCTTAACGCATCTGTTACCGCAATACCTGTTCGTTTTGTTCCGTAATCCAATGCCATTATTCTTCCCATACTTTGTCTTGAACCTTTTATGAAGTAGTTTTGTCTAAAATTATCTAATTAAATGGAGAATTTAAGATCAATTATAGAAGAAGCTTGGGAAAACCGTGAGCTTTTAAAGAAATCAGAAACAGTTCAAGCTATTGAAGATGTGCTTGAAGCTATAGATAAAGGACAATTAAGAGTTGCAGAGCCATTAGATAATGGTGAATGGCAAGTTAACAAATGGGTAAAAAAGGCAGTTGTTATGTACTTCCCTATTCGTAAAATGGAAACTATTGAAGTTGGTCCTTTCGAGTTTCATGATAAAATGAAGCTTAAAACGAATTATAAAGAACTAGGTGTAAGAGTTGTACCTCATGCAGTTGCTAGATACGGTGCGTTTATCTCATCAGGTGTTATTATGATGCCTTCATACGTGAATATTGGAGCGTATGTAGACGCAGGAACAATGGTTGACACATGGGCAACTGTTGGATCATGTGCTCAAATTGGAAAAGATGTTCACTTATCTGGAGGTGTTGGAATTGGTGGCGTTTTAGAGCCATTACAAGCTGCTCCTGTAATTATTGAAGATGGTGCTTTTATCGGTTCTAGGTCAATTGTTGTAGAAGGTGTTCATGTAAAAAAAGAAGCTGTTTTAGGAGCTAATGTGGTTTTAACCAAATCAACAAAGATTATAGATGTAACAGGAGATGAACCTGTTGAATATAGAGGTGTTGTTCCTGAAAGATCGGTTGTAATACCTGGGTCTATTCCTAAATCATTTACTGCTGGAACATACAATGTACCGTGTGCATTAATTATTGGTAAGAGAAAGGCTTCTACAGATTTAAAGACATCTTTAAATGATGCATTAAGAGAACATAACGTAGCTGTTTAATAATTCAAAATGAAGGAAGCTGTTCAAAAAGCTAAAGAAGTATTAAATAAAGGTGGGGTAATTATTTACCCTACTGATACTATTCCTGGTATTGGATGCTTAGCTAATGTTGATCATGCAGTTGAACGCATTTTTGAAATTAAAAAACGTCCTAACCACAAGGCACTAATTTGTCTATTCAAAGACTGGGAACAGGTTGCCGCCTATTTCCCTGACCTACCAGTTATTCCGCAAGAGATAATCGAAGCAGAACGACCTACATCAATTATCTTAGACAATGTTCAAAACATTAGTCCTAAACTTCTTGGTGGAGGCAATTCACTGGCCATTCGCATTCCAAAAAACGAATTTTGTCAGGCCTTACTAAAAGAAGTTAACACCCCGATAGTTAGCACTTCTGCTAACATTTCTAACGAAGAAACTGTTCATTACATTAAAGATGTTAATCCTGACATTTTGGTCCAGATAGATTATGTCGTACCTTTGCCAACCGAAATTTCTGAGCCAATAAGGCCATCAAAAATTGTCAGAATAACACTAAATGGAGAGATTCAAACCATTAGAGATTAAAGAGAATTACAAAGAACATTTACAGCATCCTGTATTTGACAAAATCTTACGTGCTTCTAAAACTCTTAATAAACCGTCATTTGTGATCGGTGGTTTTACTCGTGATATCATTTTGGGTAGAGAGACAAATGACATTGATGTGGTTATTGAAGATAGTGGGATTGACCTTGCTTCTGCAGTAGCAAAAGAAATGGGAGACATTCAAGTTAACTACTTCAAAAACTTTGGAACAGCAATGCTTAAGTGGCAAGGCATAGAAGTTGAGTTTGTAGGAGCTAGAAAAGAATCTTATCAAAGAGATTCTAGAAAACCAATAGTTGAAGACGGGAGTTTACAAGATGATCAAAATCGTCGCGACTTCACAATCAACGCTATGGCTTTCGAACTTTCTGATGAAGGCTTTGGTAAGTTGATTGATCCATTTAATGGATTGGATGACTTGGAAAAAGGAATCATTAGAACTCCTTTAGATCCAGACATTACTTACTCTGATGACCCATTAAGAATGATGCGTGCTATTCGTTTTGCCAATCAACTTGGGTTTGCGATTGAGAGAGAATCGTGTGAATCTATTAAAAGAAATGCGCACCGATTAAGTATTGTTTCAAAGGAAAGAATCATCGTTGAATTGAATAAGATTATCATGACTCCTAAACCTTCAATTGGTTTTAAGTTATTGGATGAGTCTGGATTATTAGAACAATTCTTCCCTGTTTTATTGAAATTGAAAGGAGTTGACTTTGTTAACGGAAAAGGACACAAGGATAATTTCTATCACACATTACAAGTATTAGACAATATCTGTGAAAACACAGATAATCTTTGGTTACGTTGGTCTGCTATTCTACATGATATCGCAAAGCCTAGAACTAAAAAGTTTGTAAAAGGAACCGGTTGGACGTTTCATGCGCATGAGTTTATTGGCGCTAAAATGGTCCCTAAAATCTTCAAAGATTTAAAACTTCCTTTAAACGAACACATGAAATATGTTCAAAAGTTAGTTCAACTTCACTTAAGACCTGTGGTTCTTTCAAAAGACGAAGTAACTGACTCAGCAATAAGAAGGCTGTTGTTTGATGCTGGTGAAGACATTGATGATTTAATGATTCTTTGTGATGCCGATATCACTTCTAAAAACCCTAAGAAAGTAGCTAAAGTTTTAAATAACTATCAAATCGTTCGTCAGAAACTGAAAGAAGTTGAAGAAAAAGACGAAATGAGAAACTGGCAACCGCCTATCTCTGGAGATGAAATTATCAGTGCTTTTAACTTAAAGCCTTCAAAGGTTATTGGGGATATTAAAACTGAAATTCGAGAAGCCATTTTAGACGGAAAAATTCCTAATGAACGTGAAGCTGCTTGGGAATACATGTTGGAAGTTGGTAAAAAGTTAGGTCTTTAACACAAGAAAGACAGGTTGCTCGTAAAGTTTAAAAAGTGAAGTTTTCATTCCAAAGTCAAGGAATCTAATGTTATAAAGGTAAAACTATTGAGTTTTAACCACAGATTTAAGGATGTACGGATCTTGTATCCTTGGTTAAAATTCAATGTGATCCACGATGCGGATCAAATCTAGAGGGATTGGTTTGACTACCAATATGTTAACCGCGATGCGGTTTTACCAGAATTTGTTATCGAGTATAGTAGGGGCTCCCCCTGCGGGTGCCCGATCCACATGACGAAAATCTCTGATTTTCCCTCCATGATATCCAATTGAAATAAATAACAGACAAGATTAGTCCATACCTAAATCCGTGGTTAAAACTTAATATGATCCACAATGCGGATCAAATGAAGAGGGATTGGTTTGACTACCATTATGTTAACCGCGATGCGGTTTTAGCAGAATTTGTTATCGAGTATCGTAGGGGCTCCCCTTGCGGGTGCCCGGTCCACACGACGAAAATCTCCGATTTTCCATCCATGATATCCAATTGAAATAAGTAACAGACAAGATTAGTCCATCCTTAAATCCGTGGTTAAAACTTAATATGATTGTCTATGGGCTGAAATATGATCTATTTTTAAACCTTCGGTCTTACAAACCCAAAACCTCCTCCATTCCAAAAACACCTTCTTTACCAATCAACCATTCAGCTGCGATAAGAGCGCCCTTTGCGAATCCATCTCTAGACTTTGCAAGATGTTTTAACTCGATTTCATCGACGTTTGAGGTATACTTAACCAAGTGAGTCCCTTTCACTTCTGGCTGTCTTATAGCGTTGATTAATAGTTCCTCAGAAGATCCTTCATGGGATTCTTTCCAAGTTGATTTTGAATCAATATTTTCGATTATCTGATTCGCTGTTGTAACAGCTGTACCAGAAGGGGAATCTAACTTAGCCAAATGATGTGCTTCCATCATCGAAACATCGTACTGTGGATATTCATTCATTAAAGAGGCAAGCTTCTTATTCATTGACCAAAATAAGTTTACCCCAATACTAAAGTTCGAAGCTGATATCATTGCTCCTTTATGATTATTCACAAAGTTGATAACCTCTGTTTTTTGATCCTCCCAAGCAGTTGTTCCTACCACGATTGGTAAGTCCTTTGAAATTATTCTTTTGATGTTAGCAACTACTGTTGATGGAGTTGTAAACTCAATTACCACATCAGTATTGGATTTTTCTATTTGCTCTATCTCGTCAACATTAGCTGAAGTTATTCTAAATGAAACTTCGTGTCCTGCCGAAACAGCTAAAGCATCAATCGCCTTACCCATTTTACCGTAACCTATCAAAGCAATTTTCATTAGAATGTAAGTTTTACTTGAATACCGTTATTGATTGATCTATCGAAACTAAAACTTTGATACGGATGAATATTCAAAGTTAAATCGTCTCCTACATCAAACTGAGATAAATGAGCTGAAACGGTTGCTTCTAGAATATTGAATCCATACCAAGCTACAGATAACATATAATTCAAGTCTCTATATCTTCTAAACTCGTCTCTTCTTGATTTAACAGATGAATCTGACAAGACCGATAAATCTCCGGTAGAAACAAAATCAGGATTATTAATCCTGTTTCTGTACTCATTTCTATAAGTTATAAATCGGCTGTGATTATAATTAATAGCCATTCCCATTCCAACAAAACCTCCATAAATTACCGGAACTTTTATATACCAATGTTTGCCAACATAAACTTGTCCCATTCCAGGAAGTATAGTTGAGTAGAGCGCCGCTTTTTTAGGAATAATAACTCTGATTGAATCCTTATCTTCTTTTAGCTCTAATGAATCAGACTGAGCATTTAGACTCCACCCTATCACTAACAGAAAAAAGAATAACAATCTCATTATAAATCAAGAATAGCAATGATTCTTTGCAGATCTTCATCCGAAGCAAACGGAATTTCAATTTTCCCTCCACCCTTTTTGTCTTGCTTTAACTTCACTTTAGCTTGAAACATTTCTTTCAAATCCTCCGAAACTTTCTTCATTTGAAATGAAACAGCATTTGCAGGCTTCGCTTTTGCTTTAGGACTCGATGATGGTTTCGCTTCTTTGATTAAAGCTTCAACAGCTCTAACTGAAAGATCATTCTCCAAAATTTCTTTTAAGAATCTAACTTGAATAGATTGATCATCAATTGAAACTAAAGCTCTCGCGTGTCCCATTGAAATCTCTCTATGTCTGATTGAAGTTTGAACTTCAGGAGCTAACTTCAGAAGTCTTAAGTAGTTTGTTACCGTTGAACGGTTTTTACCTACTCTTCCACCCAACTCTTCTTGAGTTAAGTTACACTCTTCCATTAACCTCTTGTACGAAATAGCAACTTCAATAGAGTCTAAATCTCTTCTTTGAATATTCTCAACCAAGGCCATCTCAAGCATGGATTGATCATTTGCTATTCGAATATATGCAGGTATCTTTTTTAATCCAGCTAATTGAGAAGCTCTAAACCTTCTTTCTCCTGAAATCAATTGATACTTATCGTATCCTAATTTTCTAACTGTGATTGGCTGAATGATACCATGTTCTTTAATTGAATCAGCTAATTCAATTAAGGCTTCTTTTTCAAATACAGTTCTAGGCTGAAACGGATTAGTTTCAATCTGACTTATTTCTATCTCAGCAATATTTCCAACTGTTTTAGAAACTTCCTCTTCAGAACTTTTCGGCTTACCAATTGATCTTGATGTGATATCTGTTTCGTCATCAGATAACAGAGCAGAAAGTCCTTTTCCTAAAGCACTTTTCTTAGAGCTCATTTGTATCTACAATTTTATCTGTTTGATCAATATTTGTCATGTTGTTCTTTTGAAGAACCTCTCTTGATAAATTCAAGTAATTGATTGTTCCTCTACAGTTCACATCATGAAGGATCACAGACTGACCAAAACTAGGAGCTTCCCCTAACTTCGTATTTCTTTGAATAATGGTATCAAAAACCATGTCTTGAAAATGTGTTTTCACCTCATTAACAACCTGGTTAGATAATCTTAAACGAGTATCATACATCGTTAATAGAATACCTTCAATCATTAAGTCTGGATTCAATCTTCTTTGAACCACTTTAATAGTATTCAATAACTTTCCTAAACCTTCTAATGCAAAGTACTCACACTGAACTGGTATAATCACTGTATCAGCAGCAGTTAATGAGTTTATAGTAATCAATCCTAAAGATGGAGAACAATCGATGATAATGAAATCGTAATGATCTTGAACCGACTCTAAAGCCATCTTCATCATCTTCTCTCTATTAGGAAGATTAATCATTTCTATTTCAGCTCCAACTAAATCAATATGTGCAGGTAACAAATCTAAGTTTGGCGTCTCAGTTGTTAAAATCGCATCTTTAGTATCTACCTCATGAATAATACATTCATAGATACTTTGCTTCACATTACGAGGATCAAAACCAACACCAGACGTTGAATTCGCCTGAGGATCTGCATCAATTAAAAGAACTCTTTTCTCCAGAACTCCAAGTCCTGCAGCTAAATTGATAGCAGTTGTAGTTTTCCCAACTCCTCCTTTTTGATTAGCAACCGCGATTACCTTTGCCATATTATATATCGATTGTTTGTTGAATACTCTTATTTAAACATTCTAACGCTAAACTTTCAATTTCAGTGTTTAATGGACTTACCATTAATTGCCTAAATAATTGATTATTTTTGCAGGGAATGCTTCATTGTAAATTTACTAAGTTAAATCCTTGCAAAGCCTTGTATTCACTGACTGATTACAAACAAAATTTTGTTAATAATTCCAGATATGATTACTATTATTTCAGGTACTAACAGAGACGATTCTTATTCCTTAAAGTTCGCTGAATTTTACAAGGAAAGTCTTGAAAAGAGTGGAGTAAAAGCACAAATATTAGACTTAAAATTGCTACCTGAGAATTTCCTTTTCACAGAAATGTATGGTCAACGAAGTGATGGTTATGAACAATTACTGGAACAATATATTTACGGTGTTGATAAAATTTTAATGGTAAGTCCGGAATATAACGGTTCGTTTTCTGGAATATTAAAAGCTTTTATAGACTCTTTTGAGCCTAAAAATATTATCGGTAAAAAAATGGCCATGATCGGCGTTGCTGCTGGTAGAGCAGGAAACCTGAGAGGAATGGATCATATGACCAATTGTATGCATTACATGAAAGTTCATGTTATGCCTAACAAACTTCCAATATCTCAAGCATACGCTCTTTTTAAAGACGATAAACTTTGCGATGTTGCAACGATTGAAGGAATTGAATCACACGTTCAAGAATTTATAAACTACTAAATCATTATACTATGCCTGTTGAATTATGCGGATTAAGCGTTTTAGCTATTGCAAAAATATTATCAGTTGCGTTTCTATCGATAGTCTTTCTTCAATCTGGGATTGACAAAGTAAACAACTGGAGTGGAAACCTTTCTTGGATGAGAGATGATCACTTTGCAAAAACACCTTTAAAGAAGTTTGTTCCTATGTTATTAGGTGTTCTTACTTTATTAGAGATTACTGCAGGTGTTTTAGGAGGAGTTGGTATCGTTGTTTTCTTAACTGGAGGAACTGGTGCATTCATGCTTTGGGGAGCAATCTTCTCAGCAATCTCTTTAATCTGCTTGTTTTTCGGACAAAGAATGGCTCAGGATTACCCAGGGGCAGCTAGCTTAGTACCTTACTTCATTCTAAGTATCATCGCTATCGTTCTATTCGGTATACCAATGTAAGCCTGTGTTTTCTAAAGACGAGAAAAAAGCATTTAAACAGTTATTCTGGACTAGCTTCGGTAAGTTCATGTCTAAGCATGAATCTGTATCTGGACAAAAAGTAAACTGGAGTAACTACAAGACTCGTATAAAAGATCTATACGTTCGATTAGAAATCGATACAAAGAAGGCTTCATTTGCCATTGAATTTCAGCATACAGATGAAGGTATACGTCAGTTATTTTTTGATCAGTTTAAAGAGTTAAAAACTGTTTTTCATTCTATCATGGGTGATAATCTGGAATGGATTCAAGTCGACGAACAACAGCATAAGATTATCAGCAAGATTTCTGAGGACTTACCAGGTGTTAATATCTACAACAAAAACACTTGGGAACGTGCTTTTCCCTTCTTTGAAAAACACATGGTAAACTTTGACGAATTCTGGTCTGAATTCTCTGAGTTGTTTGTGATTTTACAGGATTAAGCATGTTAAAACCTGCTTTTCTATTTGTTTTAAGCTTTGCACTAGTTGTATTCAGCTTTACCCTTTTCCCAGAAGGAATGTTTGTTGATGGCTTAACCTATGCATCCATATCTAGGAATTTATCAGAAGGTTTAGGAAGTATTTGGCTACCTCACTATACTCAGCATTTAAGTCCTGAATTTTACGGACATCCTCCATTATCTTTTATTATACAATCTTGGTTTTTCTCCGTTTTTGGAGATCATTTATGGGTAGAGAGGTTTTACACTTTTATCACCTTTTTACTTCAGTTGAGGCTTATTCAAGGAATATGGAACCTTTTACCCACCAAAAAAGATAATTATTGGATTCCAATGTGCT